>JALYSC010000154.1 GCA_030855005.1 Bacteroidota bacterium
ACTCAGCTTTGGGCAACAAAGGAGGGCAGGGAAATGAGCGCAGCCGGAATAAGAAAGAAGGTGATAATTCCAATGCCAAATCGTGAGTTGTGAGTTGTGAGTCAATCAAGAATCGATAGTAAATCAGTGTCTATCGTTTCAATTCGTGATTCGTGAACAGGAGTCATGAGTCATGAATCTTAAAATCAGAAATCATTATTTTATTATAATTGATGATTACCAAATTATAAAGTAACTACTGTTTATCGTTTTCTCAAGCTCTCACAAGCTCCCTGAGCTGCATATGGATGAGCGTCAGGCTTCGTACTTCGACCTGCCAGACTCTGCCTGGTTCTCGAGCTCAGCAACCAGGGTCACGTTCTCACTTTGTAATAATCTCTTGCTTCCTGACCATAAACTCGTTGGAGTAAATCTTTAAGAGGAGGATAAACATGGAGATGAGTACGGGTCCAAAAATAAGTCCTACGAATCCGAATAGCTTAATACCAATTAATACTCCGAAAACAGTTATTAGTGGATGTACATTACCAATTTTTCGCGCGAGTGTAAAGCGGAAAATATTATCTACTGTGCCTATGACTCCGAAGCCGAAGATGAGCATGATAATACCATGCAGCGCCTGATCATTTGCAAAGAAAATAATCGCTAAAGGTACATACGCTAATGCTGCACCGATGAAGGGAAGCATCGCTGTGATGCAGGTGACAACAAACCAGAACCACGGTTCTTTGACTCCAAGGAGATAATATCCAATGATTGCCACAATGCCCTGTAAGATTGCGATCATAGGAATACCGATAGCATTACTCAACACGATATTTTGCATTTCACGGCCGAGTTTGTCAACGTTTTCATCTTTGAGCGGAATGTAATCATAGATGCCTCGTTCCATTTTTCTGCCATTGACAAGCATAAAGA
This sequence comes from Bacteroidota bacterium, assembly GCA_030855005.1. Classification (GTDB taxonomy): domain Bacteria; phylum Bacteroidota; class Bacteroidia; order Chitinophagales; family Saprospiraceae; genus Opimibacter. The sequence continues at coordinate 919 of JALYSC010000154.1, forward strand.
ATAGAATGAAATACATAAAGAAGATTGTTATAAGCGTTCCAAAAGTAGCATTAAGCACTTTCGGAGCTGCTTGCGCTACAAATCCTCCAAGCTTATTGAGATTATCAGGGTTGACGACCACAATCCCAAGACGTTGTTCGACATCACTGATTACAATTTTCAGCGCTTCCACTAATTCATTGGAATGCTGGATAGCGTACGTGATCTTCGAAGAGAGCATATGCACCAATAATCCTATGGGAATCAATATGACCAGGAAGGTAAGTAGCATGAGCACCCCTGCTGCTGCGCCTGGTTTCCATTTTCGTCCTTCCACTAGCATGATCATATACTTGCGCAGGATGATGTACAGTGTGATAGCGCCTAACAATGCAGGTAGAAAACTGTACAGCTCCATGGCGAGTAATACACCCCAAAGGACAATTGCTGCAAGGAAAAATACCTGGCGTATACGGTTTTGATGAATAAGATGGTCTTCCATGAATCGGTGGTTGCGGTGGGTAAAGATAGAAAGCCGGGACAGTTTTAGGGTTTTTACAGATCAGCCTTCATCACATAGATGTATCAATGCCTTTACGCACCACCACTAGTTACCCGCAACCAGCTTATAACACCACTCCAATAAATTTTTTGTCTGAATCCGGTCTGAAGATCAACATAACATAAACCCAATTCTGAATATCTGACGCATTCGGAACCTGTTGCAGAAATTTTAATGAAGGAGAAGCAAACATCTGACTATAGCCAGCCTGAACAGAAATAGCTTTATTGAATACATAACCAACTGTAGCATCGATCTCTGTTCCTAAGGAAAAATCCATTTGGTCATTACCATTGTATATCACTCCATCCGCAGCAAAAGAATGGACTTGTGTAGAGATAAAAGCTTTGTCATGAGGATGATATGTGATCCCTGCAAAAGCATCATGAAGCCCTACTGAATGAGAATGCCTGCCGCCTGCATAGAAATAATCCATGTATCCATTGTGGACATGGTTAGTTCCATACATTGGCTCGAATGAATGGTTTGCTTCATCCGGATCGGATTGATCGTTACCACTGATTACCTCATAGCCAGCAAGAAATTTTAGTCTGCTATTTTTTAAATCATCGATAGACAATGTATAAGCCGCCTGCAGACTGACATCGTATGCATCCAATTTGGTGCCTGAAACATCTTTCCCTGATTGATGATAATAGAACGCGGACATTTGCAACTTGCCTAATTGATATCGTGCCTGCGGTATACCGAAGGTGTGAATGTATCGTGTATCTTTTTCAACCACCTGTCCTAATGAGTCGCGCTGCACATACTGCCTTCCATTGTTCCAGAATAATAGTGAATAATCAAATTTTCCATGTTTATTTTCCAGCCTGATCATTTGTGCGGCTTTATATTGATCAGGCGTCGTCAGCAAATTACCTGACAGGAGTTCACCGCTTTGATTAAATCCTGCGCCGATGTGTAATTTAAAATTGGATTTTTCATAACGAATCCGCGCAAAATCATGAGCGCGTGCCTGAAGTACCCAATCGAGGTTTCCCAGAAAACGGACATTATCGTAATTCAATTCCTGCCGTCCTAATTGCACAGACCAAAATTCATTGAATGGCAACTTTATCCAGGCTTCATGAATAGATAATAAATTGTCAGTCAATTTTATCTGTGATGTGTTACCCCATGTACGGATGTCCTGAATACTGGCAAATAATGTGATTTTTTCCCATTTATAGGATCCTTCGAGTCGCAGGCGTTGACTTATGAATGCTGCAGGGTCTGCGTTATCAGCAATAAGTCTTCCATATCCATGTCGGTATTCGCCACGTTGTACGAGTTGGCCGCCGAGTGAAAACTGTGCATGTATGGGTGATGACATAACAGTGACTGTGATGAGCGTTACCAGGACGATCATCAATTGGTAATTTTTACCACATGATTTCATGATTACAAAGCTTTAAGCGTTTCGGTGATTCGGGCGATGGTCTTTTCATTATCGAGACCCAGCCCTTCCTGTTGATGGACGAGCACACCTTGCGGATTGAAAACGCTGATGATATTAGAGTGAGAAAAATCGAGAGGAGATATCTCCTCATATTTTACGGATAGGACATTTGCGAGTTCGCGCGTGGTGGATTCTGTCCCCTGGAGAAATATCCAATAGGATGCATCCATCTCGTTAGTAGAAGCAAAATTTTTGAGTCGTGCCGGGGTATCAGTTTCCGGATCGATACTAACTAACACAAAATTAATATTGGACAAATATTTTTCAGGGACGTCATCAGCGATATTGCGCATATCAGCTACGAGTCGCGGACATGCCACTTTGCAGGAAGTATAGATCATCACCATGACAGTTACCTTTCCTTTTAAATCTTTTAAATGAATTGCCTGACTGTCCTGAGTAAACCATGTGGATTCAAGATTGAAGATGGAATGTTCATTGACAGTAAGATCAGATGACTGAGGAGCACTGTCGTGTTTTGGATCGCAACTAGTCAGGAGTGCAATTAAACAAAGGAGGATACCGATTTTAAAGCTCCGGTTGATCATGACTTATATTTTTGGCACATCTAAATCCCAGGTTACGAATATTGTAATTGGCTTCCAAGCTTCCCCTGAAAGCGTAGCGCATAAAGGCAGCGTAATTCATCAGGTCCGATGTTCCAAGTGATCCGCTTCCACAAAAAAGATCAGGGTCGTTGCTGCCATCTTTTCTGGATTCACCGGAGATCATCACGGAACTAAAATCTTCTGTCCATTCCCAGACCAGGCCATGCAGGTCATACAAGCCCCAATAATTTTTATTTCGTTGGCCTACTGATTCTGCATACGACTGTGGTCGTTCATACTGTGCAAGGATAAACTGATTGTAAGCATCAAGTGTGCGTGCATCAGCATGTGTTTCATCAGCCATCGCAACATATTCCCATTCGTCAAGTGAGGGTAGGCGTTTACCAACACAATCACAATAGGCTCTGGCGGCAAACCATGATACTGTTGTGACAGGTGCATCAGCTGCCAACGCAGGAAAGAATGTTGTATCATCTGTCCATGCTGACAGGTAGTGATCATCTGCAAAAATGAATTTCACAGTTGATTTTTTCCATTGTGGCATAGCGTTCACAAATTGTTTGTATTCCATGTTGGTGACGGGATAGACATCCATTATAAAACTGTCAACAGCCACAAGGGTTGAATCTTTTCCATAGAGTGGAAAATATTTTCCTCCTGAAATATTGGCCATTTCACTCTGTTCCAAATTGGTACAATGCGTTACAATTGTTACCTGTTCAGTTGTAATATCATGAAGTATAGAATTACCTGAAAGTTTTTCTTCTCCTGTACAACTCAGTAACAGGAATGGAATGTAAACAAATGCGATCCGAATCATGTGGAGGATGGATTGCATTATGGATGGGCCATAGTTTTCATGACTGTTTCAGTTGTTATATCGTGTTTGCTATTACCCCAACTTGAGTAAACGTATGTCAGTACGTTGGCTACCTCTGCCGGAGAAAGTTGTTGTGAAGGCATTACACTGTTGTATTTATTTCCGTTGACGACAATCTCACCTGATAATCCATGCAATACAATCTGTATGGCGCGTTGGGAATCAGCATTGAGAAAATCTGATTTTGCGAGTGGTGGAAATGCATTGGCAAGACCTTCTCCATTTGCCTGATGACAGGCGGTGCAAGTCTTTCCATAAATATTTTTACCTGCAGCGATGCGCTCGTCAAGTGACACTGCGAGAGGTTCGACGGGAGCATTTGGATCGACCGGCATGGCCTGGATTCCTCCACCTTCGGGGAGGTAGATTCCTTCCATCTGTGTTCCTGAATAAATGTTTTCGCTTTCACCCCCTTTGACTTTCATCATACCGAGTGCACCTTTGTTAAATGCTCGAAAGATGGAGTGATCCACCAGGATAAATGTGCCGGGTACTTCCACTTTAAATTCAACAATGGCTGCACCTCCTGCGGGAATCAAGGTCGTCTGAACATTCTCATTGATAAGTGATCCGCCTTCAACATTAACTTTGTCAAAGATTTCTCCAATGACGTGAAAGGAAGACACCAGATTGGGGCCGCCATTTCCAACAAATAATCGCACTGTCTCTCCAACATTGGCAGTAAGTGCATTCTCTCCTACAAGCGATCCAACTTTGCCATTGAACACTACATAGTCCGCATTTTCATCAACAGCTTTCTGCATATCAAAAGCCTGGAGTCCGGGTTCACCATTTTTTCCGACAGTATAAAAATCTCCCTGCATGACATAGTATTCACGATCGACTTCGGGTAAGCCTCCTTCAGGTTCTACCAGGATGAGACCATACATTCCATTTCCGATATGCATACCAACGGGTGCTGTAGCGCAGTGGTATACATAGAGCCCTGGATTGATCACTTTAAATGAGAAAACGACTTCGTGACCCGGAGCTACAAAAGAAGAAGTGGCTCCACCACCAGGGCCGGTCACTGCATGCAGGTCTATATTATGAGGCAGTTTGTTATTCGGATGATTCTTTAGTGTGAATTCTACTTCATCGCCTACTCTTGTCCTTATGAAGCTCCCTGGTACTGATCCTCCGAACGTCCAGAATACATAGCGAACACCATTGGTCATCTCACCTTCTTTTTCGATAATTTCCATATCGACGAGAAGTTTTTGTGCACCTCGGTTGAGGATTGGCAGAGGCACTTCTGGCGGTGAAGTAAGTTTTGCCTGCACAATTCCTTTGACATTAATTTGTGTGTGGTCTACATGTTCATTGGGAGTCTTCTTACATCCGGCGATAATAGCCGCGCAAAAAGTCAACAGCGACAGCAGGAAGGTAGTTTGATATGAGATGGTTTTCATGATTGTAGAGCTTTTATTTTTCGGTCCTTCAATTCTAATGCACCCGGAAAGAGGATATTATTTTCAAGGTGGATATGCATGTGCAGGTCTTCCTGAAATTCGCGAAGCAATTGGAATGTTACATGAGTGACATTGCAACCAAACTGCATTTGATATTCCTGCGTCAGCTTTTCTATAATTCTCCATCTATTGCCTTCCACCTCGTGTTCATTCATCATCGACTGGATCATCTGCCGGAAGAATTGTATTGGAGCACAAGAATGCGATACTTCATTTATCGGCACATTTGCCAGTTCACGGATCATTGGAAACAGGATAGTTTCTTCTGATTCCATGTGCACCATAAGTTCTTCACCTCCTTCGACAAATAGCGTGCGTACCTCTTTTAAAGCCGGATGTTGATGTCCATGTGCTTTGACAATCTGATCCAGATAGGCTGTGATTATAGGGATTTGCTGACGAACGTAACGGTGGTGTTTTTTCTCGATATAATCGACAATCAAATCAAGCGGCCACAGTTTGAAGTCAAGAGTCTCTTTATTTTCAAAATGAATTATCCTTTCGAGCTCATCGAGTATGCTTTCTGCTTTTAGTCCTTTTTCATCAATGACCTCGGCAAGCGTTCGATTGCCACGGCAACAAAAGTCAATTCCTTTTTCCTTGAAAAGTGTCGCAGTACGATAATCCTGCCTGACTATTTCACCTATTTTTTCCTGAAGAGATATGTTCATGTCGATATGGTTTTAGAGTTGATTAAAATCAATTGAAAAGTGGCATCGCAAAGGAGGCAATAGAATAATAAATAGCCCATCCGACGAACCCGATGATGACAGCCCATAACCATGCAGGTATACTGCGGGGAGTTTCACTTCCTTCGATGAGGAATGTGCGTTGATCGCCCTTGCCATAGGCATTAATCATTATTGGTATCACACCATCCACTATTTCATGTTCTTTCAGACCTTCGACAGCTACGGCAGGTCCGTTGCGAATGACAAATGGAATCTTACGGATACCTTCTTTACCAATAGGATCTTTGCTGACGATTTTAAGAACATGTTCGCCATCGACCAATTTGCGTGTATCTAATTCGAAATTGATTGGTGTGATAAACTCTCCGATAGGTTTCGGATCATCATCGATGAATATTCTCACCTTGCTTTTATTGCTCATGATTGATCTTCGTTAAGAATGGAATATTTGATATGATCAGCATTGCCTTCACCTGGTCTGATAAGCCATTTGACTGAGTAATACATGGAGAGGAGAGTGATGCATACCACTACCCATATGATGAGATAGTCCCATTTACTATCAGGTC
>JALYSC010000566.1 GCA_030855005.1 Bacteroidota bacterium
TTGCTGTAATATTCATATTGGCTTATCGCTATTTGTTGATCAGGGAATTTAAGTTATACAGAAGCAGAAGAACAATTTGATATTTTAGAAAACTAGTAGAAGCAATATTTTTTCTTTGAATATCTCCTCATCACTTTTTCGGAAGAACTTATCTATAATTCTTATATTTCCCTTTCAATATTCACTTCTATGGCTTCATCCCACATTTATCCTGGTGCGCACACACTCAATCCTTATATCGTGATTAAAGGATGCAGTGACGCTATTGAATTTTATATAAATGCTTTTGGAGCAATTGAGCGCGGCAGATTAATGATGCCGGATGGTACCATTGCTCATGCAGAAGTCGAGATTGAAGGTTCTCTGTTGATGATGTCTGATGAAAACCTGGAATGGGGTAGTATAGGTCCTCATGCTATCGGTGGCAATCCGATGACCTTTGGATTATACGTCATGGATGCAGATGCAGTTATTCAAAGGGCAGTTGACGCCGGTGCAACCCTTACAAGACCAGTTGAAGATCAATTTTATGGAGACCGCACAGGTCAGATTCTGGATCCATTTGGATACAAGTGGATGATCACCACCCATAAGGAGGATGTTAGTTTTGAAGAAATGCAAAAACGATCTGATCAGTTGTTCGGTGGAAGTGAGGTAAAATGAAATGATGGATTGAAAGTGTTAAGTCCGTATTTTAGCTCGCTAAGATTTCATTATCGCGCATTATTTCTATGGCAGGTATCAAAGTTTCCGTCTTTCACGGAGAGGCATTTAATGTTCAGGCTGACGCACTTATCCTTAAGTACGGCAAGACCAGCTATGGGCTCGAGAAAATTGTCGAACGCGAGTTTTATCGGCTTGGAACTTCTATTACAGATAAGTTGCCAACTCAGGTCGGCCAGTATTTTCTAACAGAAAGCCAAAAAATTACTCAGACAGACTCCATTCTTTTTATCGGAATCGAACCCATGGAGGATTTTGGTTATAAGGAAATCCGGGAGTATGGAAAAAATGCCATAGCTGCACTAGCCAAAGCCAATCTTCCGATCAAACGCATCCTGATGACCATTCAGGGACCACGATTAGGACTTGATGAGAATGAAGCGTTCAGTTGTCAGATCGCCGGCATCCATGATAGCATCATCGCAAATAATTTTCCTCCTACTTTATCCGAAATTATTTTTGTGGAACGAAGTGCTTCTACTGCTTCAATTTTGCAAAATGTAATTCAACGCTTATTTCCCACAGGTGAAATTCCAACCAATCAGACAACAGGTTCTCTCGAATTATCGAAGGATACTTCAGATACTTTAAAGTCAGTAGGGATAAAATCTGAAAGCAAGAAAGTCATTTTCGTCGCCATGCCTTTTGCCTCTGTTTTTGATGATTGCTTTCACTATGGTATCCAGGGTGCTGTCAATTCATTCGGATATTTGTGTGAGCGAGCAGACCTTAATTCATTTACAGGGGATGTAATGGAGTTTGTCAAGGAGCGAATAGCTAATTCCGATTTTGTCATCGCAGATCTGACAACCGCCAACCCTAATGTCTATCTCGAAGTAGGATATGCGTGGGGCTTAAATAAAAAGACGGTCCTCCTTATCAAGGATGCTAATGAATTAGAGTTCGATACGCGCGGTCAGCGGTGCCTGCAGTATACAACGATTAAGGATCTCGAGAATAAGTTGAAGAATGAATTGGCGAGTCTGAAGTTATAATTCAACTCAATTCAACTTTTTGCTCACAATGCTTTATAGGATGAAGATTTATATTAAGATCTGATTTTTCTCAACTGATTTTAATAGATCTTAATAAATTCGTGTTATCAGCCATTAGGTAATCTGTCCAGTTTGCTTATGTTCTCAAAAAGCACAGCATGTTGCCCTCGGAATAAGTTTTCCAGGAGCTGCTTCACGGGAAGCATTGACTTGATTAGTATTTCCTCGCATACAATAGATCCTCCCGCTACTTCCTGAATATCAAACGCCATGTCCACTTCTGTCATCTTCAGGACACGTACCTGCATACGAATATGACCTTTTTCACGACTCCCATAGATTGTTGCCGGATAAGTAAATGAGAGGGGTATAAAACCAAGGTGCAAAGTCTCATAGACCAGATATTTATTCATTCCCTGCTTTTTTATTTTAGTGATTACCGGGT
>JALYSC010000155.1 GCA_030855005.1 Bacteroidota bacterium
CTTAGGTACATTATTAGCCCGCACGATCATATCACCACGGCTGAGATCATAATCATCCTCCAGGTGCACTGTAACACTCATGGGTGGAAAGGCTTCTTCGATTTCTGTTTGATAACTTTCTATTTTGCTGATTTTGGTAGTGAAACCGGACGGCAGTAACATCACTTCATCTCCTTTCTTTAAAATACCACCTGCCACTCGCCCCGCATATCCACGGTAATCATGATAGTCATCTGAATAAGGCCTCACGACAAATTGCACCGGAAACCTTACATCAATAAAATTATAATCACTCGCGATGTGTACATTTTCCAGGTAGTACAACAACGTAGATCCTTCATACCAAGGCATGTTTGTACTACGATCAACAATGTTATCTCCCTTCAATGCAGAGATAGGAATGAAGTTAACATCATGAACATCCAACTTGCTTGCAAATTGCTCAAACTCATCATGAATGCGGTCATACACTTCCTGGCTATAATCCACCAAGTCCATCTTGTTGATACATATCACTAAATGCGGGATCTGTAATAAACTTGCAATGATGGCATGTCTTCTTGTTTGTTCTAATACACCTTGTCTTGCATCTATCAGGACCAGCGCCACATTCGCAGTACTCGCTCCGGTGACCATATTCCTTGTATACTGAATATGTCCCGGTGTATCCGCAATTATAAATTTCCTTTTAGGTGTAGAGAAGTATCGGTAAGCAACATCAATGGTGATTCCTTGCTCGCGCTCAGCCTTGAGTCCGTCGGTCAATAATGCGAGATTGATTCCCTCTTCGCCCCGGCGCTTTGACACAGCTTCGATGGCATCGTATTGATCCTGGAATATTGATTTGCTATCGTAGAGCAATCTTCCGATTAGCGTAGACTTTCCATCATCTACAGATCCTGCTGTAGATAAACGTAATAGCTCGGCAGAACTTTCTTTTGGACTGTTGCTCATGCTTAAACTAGGTTATATGCTTATAGGGTTAAGCTTAATTAGATACAAAGGCTCATCAACGAACCAGTAATGCTGAATAGTAAAGGGCTTTCATTCTTTCCAGATAGCAGGATAACATTTTTTATAAATTATTATCTCTTGCTTCACGAGGGTCTGAACGTAATTGGGCTTTCTCAAATCGTTTTATTTGAGAATCTCTTAGGCCAGTAAGTTTAGATCCAATTCTATCATACATTGTGCGTAATTCATTTAACACCTGTTCTGTGATATATCCAATATCAAAACTTGATAATGATTCGCACAAAAGTTCCATTAAACTTCCATAAGCAATTTCAGAAAACCTTGACTGATCCTTAAAAGATTTTCGAGACGAACCTTCTGCAAGGTTAGAAGAAACTGAAACGGCCGCTCTGCGCATTTGACTTACAAGCCCATATTTCTCATCTGATGGATAAGACTTTGTAAGGCAATAAATTTTTGTAACTAATGAACGGGTTTCTTTCCAAACCTCTAAGGTTTCAAAAGAATAGATTTTGAATTGTAACATGGTGAAGTGATTCAAAAGTGAATAATTGTTTTCACCATTAATTTAATGAATTTCTGCCATTTATTTTCCCAAATCTAAATTATAGCATCAGAATAAGCTTATAACCCTATAACCCTATAAGCCCTTTTAGAAGTATCCCTGCTTCTTCCTGTCCTCCATACTGGTCTCACTTCGCTTATCATCTGCTCTGCCACCGCGCTCTGTCAATCTGGAAGTAGCAACTTCTTCAATAACTTCTTCGATCGTTGCAGCTTCTGATCTCCATACACCGGTGCAGGTCATATCACCAATCGTGCGGCAGCGGATCATTTCTTCCTTCACGATTTCTTCGGGCTTGCGTGTGATGTATTCACAATCGGCAAGCAATACTCCATCGCGCTCAAATACATTGCGCTTGTGAGCATAATATAAATTTGGAAGCGGGAAATTCTCAGCAGCGAGATAACGCCACACATCCAGCTCAGTCCAGTTGCTTATTGGGAAAACACGGAAGTGCTCACCAAAATGTTTGCGGCCATTAAATAGGTTCCATAATTCCGGACGTTGATTTTTTGGATCCCATTGACCAAATTCATCGCGATGACTGAAGAAACGTTCTTTTGCTCTTGCTTTCTCTTCATCACGACGGCCGCCACCTAAGGCCGCATCATATTTTCCTTTCTCCAGTTCATCCAGCAATACAAATGTTTGCAGACCATTACGACTTGCATTGATTCCTTTCTCTTCCTGGATCTTTCCTTCATCAATAGCATTTTGCACAGACCCGATAATAAGTCTCAATTTAAAATGATCTACTAACCAATCACGATACTCCAACGCTTCCGGAAAGTTGTGACCGGTATCAATGTGCAATAGTGGAAATGGTACGCGGGCAGGATGGAATGCTTTCACTGCGAGATAAACCATCAGGATGCTGTCCTTGCCTCCTGAAAACAGGATGACCGGATTTTCAAACTGCGCTGCTACTTCGCGAATGATGAAGATCGATTCCGATTCGAGTTCCTCAAGGTGGTTTAAATGATACTTCACAGGTTTGAAAATTGAGTTTGATTGGTCACTTGCTCGATGTGTTGAGAAAGTTGAGGATTGTTGCCTTTGGCAAAAACCAGTTGAGAAGGTTTAGGTTCTGATTCTTCCGTTTTGGTAAACGCTTTCATAGATGTAGTATTTTCCATTCAGTAAGTAATCTTGCTGATGGCTATCGTGGAGAGTATAATTAATGATTGATCGATAGTTTGATCAGCTGTAGTTATGTGCATTTCGGGAGTCAATGGGGCTTCATAAGGTGCATTGATTCCAGTGAAATCTTTGATCTCTCCGGCTCGTGCTTTTTTATAAAGTCCTTTCACATCTCTCGACTCACAAATTTCTAAAGGTGTATTGATGTATACTTCAACGAAATCATTTTCTCCGATAATAGCTTTTGCCTGTTGTCGCATTTCGATGGTAGGCGAAATAAAACTTACAATGCAGATATGTCCATTATCCACAAATAGTTTCGCGATCTCGGCGATGCGTCGAATATTTTCAATGCGATCTTCCGGTGAGAAGGAGAGATTATTGTTTATTCCTGTACGGATATTGTCACCATCCAAAATCACCACGGAATATCCCTTTTCAAAAAGTTTGCGCTCTAATGCAATGGCAAGTGTACTCTTGCCCGATCCCGATAAGCCGGTAAACCAAAATGCTTTTGCTCGCTGACCGAGTCTCAACTCACGTTCTTCGCGGGTCACCATTCTTTCGTCTACAGGAAAAATATGCTTCTCCACTATCCTTTAAACATTGATAAATATCCTGTCAACACTTCACAAATTTGCAAGGCTTCGCCTTCTGATGAGTCGCAGCACTCTCAGCCATTTTGATTTTTGATTTACGATTTTGAATTTATGATTAACGCAAATCCAATAACTCGTAATTATTTTCCAACGCTCACTCTATGCCCTTAGCTCTTTGCCCTCTGCTCCCGTGATCCTGTGCTCCTGTGCTCCTGTGCTCCCTACTACCACGCCATTTCCAGCATCTCTTTATCAATTTCAATCACCATTTGAATACCAAGACTTTCCAAAGCCACTCTAACTTCTGTTTTCGAACGGTGAGAAAGAATCGTTCCTTCCATTCCTGCTAATTGTCCATAAGCAAGTATGACCTTATCTCCAATATTCATTGAAAGTGTTTCAGTACGAACTTCGAAATCAGCACCACTGATTTTTTGTAACCAATGGATTTCACGGTCACTCACTATACATTCCTGTCCTTGTGTTTTTAAAATTCCATGTACATAAGGCAAGGCTAACGCCTGATTTTTGCGGACCGGATCCAGTCTGACAAATGTGTAGCAGGTGATTAGTGGGAGTTCATACACTTTCACCTTACGGTTATACCTGGCCGTTCTTTTTCGCAGCGGCACAAAGGCTTCCAGTCCCATTGCCATGAGACGATCACGGACAAATTTTTCGCATTTGGTTTTTGTCCTCAGCACCACCCAGGGAAGGGTTTCAGCATACCTGTATGAAACTGGCTGCTGTTTGGCCGGCGACTGCATTACGCTTCCTTCGACCATAGCAATAAGGGTTGAGGATCGAATTGCTTCCAGTCGATAGTCGAGATTTCATCAACACGATAGACTATATACCGGATCTTACGGTTGATCAGGGCTTCGGCCTTACGGATGAGTCTAAGCAGATAATCTTCATCGATGTCACCCGTTAGCATAAGGTCGATCACCGGACTGTCAATCCCTTTTGAAAACTGGCCAATAATATAGACGTCCCTGATTTCACCCAGACGTTCGATAACGGTATCGATGATCCTATCAAACCCGATATACTTCATCAGGATGTTATGGACTTCATTATAAAGCGGATGATCCGTGTTAGCCTGGAAGAACTTCTTATTGCCTTCCGTATAGGATTTGAGCATGCCAGCTTTCTCGAAACGGTTGAGTTCCAGGCGAATAGCGTTGGTGGAATCTCCAAATTCGGTTTCCAGGCCGCGCAAATAAGATCGGGACCGGCTGTTGAGGAAGAACTTCAGCAGCAACTTGATCCGCATCTTGGATGAGATGAGGGTTTCAATCATAGTGTTTTGAAGATTGAGTAACAAAAGTACTCGAAATTAGGCTGTTTTTGCTTTTGGCGCAAGTCCCTCTGTCCTTTTATAACTACCAAAGAACATGCCTGAAACTGATGCTAAGGCCTGGATTGCATGGATTTCCAATCCATTTGCCGGTATGATTCAATGATCAGGGCGGAGGCGATGCCAAAAAGGAAAGCCGCTAATGTTACAGCGAGCACAATAACAGATCTCCGGGGCCTATGTTTATAAAGTGGAACCTCAGCTTGTTCAATGACATGCAGGGTAGAAACATCGATCTCCAATGCCGCATTGTAAAACTTCAATTTCTCCAGGTCATAACTGATTTGGTCGGATGATCTCTCGTATTTGGATTGCAGCATTTCGATTTTGCCCCGGTTGGCATTAAATCGTGGCAGACTGAACATCACGCTGGTATCGGTGCTGTTGAGAAGATTTAATTCCCTCTGATACCCAGCTATCTTGGCTTCCAGGATAGGAATCGTGTCCCGCAACTTGGGGCTTAATTTACCGGCTTTAAAGGATTCGAGTGTTGCTCGCTCCCGCTCCACGGTATTTGTTATGTCTGTCAATCTTGCTGCCAGGTACTCGGACTGCCCTTCAGGGTCATAGATTCCTGTCCTGTTACGATATAAAGTAAGGCTATCAAGCGTGTTCTGGACAATCTTCTCTTTGGTCTCAATAGCGCGCTGATAGCTTGAGGATAAGGCAGTCTGACTGTTTTGGATGATAGACTTCACCCTGATATCAATTAGATTCCGTGCGGCATTTGCCAGATTGGATGCCCTGTCCGGATCATGGTCTTCCACTGTTAGTTCCAATGCGTCCTGCTTGGTTAACAGGATATTATAATTCTCCCTAAACGCCTTTCTCATCTTGAACCTGGCGATGGAGGTGCCTTCTTTAATTTTATAGACTGACCATAAATCAAAGGAGTCGATCAGGTAATCTATGATTTCATGCGAGTTTCCGACTGTAAGAATGCGATCGATATCTTCCCCGCTACCGTAGTAAAACATGTCCTGGCTAGAGTTACCAAAGATCTTCTCTGGTTTGAATAAGTCCTGACTGGCAGCATAAAAGACTGTTTTACCCTGGTAGTAATTCTTCATCAGGAGTGAAAACAGAACGCTTAGGATAAATACCGCGGCTGTGAACCGGATAATCCGACGACGCCAGGGATACAGGGTTCCCAGGATAGGCATAAGTGTGTCACGGGTCGTCGTCATCTACAGCGATTTCTAATATGGGGCGTAAAAGTAAGCAAATGGAAGGAGCAAAGGGCAGAGAGCAGATCGAAGCGCAGAGAGCAGATCGAAGCGCAGCCGATACTTCGACAAGCTCATCACGAGGTTCCCGCCATTTCTTTTTAGAAATGCTGCAGGAGGGCAAAGTAGTTTCGCTGGATTTGTATTTACCAAATTCATTTATTTTGCGACACACTACCTTACACCCTGATGTTACAAAAGTCCTGGATTTACGGAATCCTCTTTTACCTCATCATCACCAGTTGCACTCAAAAACCTATGGACGTTTTCCCTGCATATTATCCACGCTTGCTGTGGCAAGGCAGATATTTTAAAGACAACGATGGCAATAAGCTGCTGGTCGGGAGTGGGTCCGGATTACGATTTAGGGTGCATAAAAATTTCTGCAGAGTTTGGATGCAAAACATAGCTCCACAAGGTGAATACAATTATATCTCACTTGTCATTGACGGAGAACATCAGCAGCGGATTCCTATTGCATTCGACACCATAACTCCGCTGAAAATTGCTTTTAAAAGTGATGCAGAATTCCACAATGTTGAAATTTATAAAGAGACTGAATCGTCATGCGGATCGATTCTGATCACAAGTGTGGAGGGTGAAGGCATCGGAGAATTTCCATATAGCAAGGGTAAGAATATTGAGTTTATTGGCAACAGTATTACTGCCGGAATGTCATCTGATCTATCAATGGTACCATGTGAAGCTGGAAAGTGGTATGATCAGCATAATGCTTACAATGCTTATGGACCCAGTGTGGCACGAGCGCTTAACCTGAATTACATGATCACTGCGGTTTCCGGTATGGGCGTGTATCGTAACTGGAATACTGATAGTCCTGTCATGGGTGACGTATATGAATCTACATTTCTTACCAGTGCACCGAATGATCCGAGATGGAATTTTAATTCGTGGCGTGCAGATATCATCACTATTTGTCTTGGGACTAATGATCTGTCAGATGGAGACGGTATGACACCAAGACTGCCATTCAATTCAACACAATTCATAGCTCGATATGTAAGTTTGCTGAAGATGATCCATCAGCATCATCCTGATGCTAATTTTATCCTGCTTCAGTGTACTTCACGAGAGGTTGAAAAAATGAAAGTTTTGCAGAAATGCCATGCTCAAATAAAGGAGAAAGCAATATCTGAAATAACCGGTTTTAAATCAATTGAATTGTTCACATTCAGTCCACTGAGTTT
This sequence comes from Bacteroidota bacterium, assembly GCA_030855005.1. GTDB lineage: Bacteria > Bacteroidota > Bacteroidia > Chitinophagales > Saprospiraceae > Opimibacter. The sequence continues at coordinate 7,074 of JALYSC010000155.1, forward strand.
AGATG
>JALYSC010000567.1 GCA_030855005.1 Bacteroidota bacterium
TTCATGCAATACGTTCAATGCTTTTTGAGCATTGTGTTGCCCAATTACAAAGGAGACATTACGCTCAGTAGAGCCCTGGGCAATCGCACGAACATTAATACCATTTTCTCCTAACAGACTGAAAAGTTTTCCTGCAAGTCCTGCTCGTTCGCGCATGCCATCTCCCACCACCGCGACCAATGCCAAATCATATTCGACATGGATAGGATCAATTTTACCAAGACTCATTTCCAACTCATAAGAGCCTTCTATTATTTTTTTAGCCACATCTGCATCCTGCCGAGCAATGGCGCAACTGATATTATGCTCAGAGGACGATTGTGTAATAAAAAAAATATTGATCCCCTGCTGGCCCAATGCCTGGAAGAATCGGTGCGAAATTCCGGGAGCACCAATCATGCCTGATCCTGATACGGTAACAAGTGCAATATCCTGAATGCAGGTTAGTCCTTTTACAAAATGCGAATCCTTGTCCGCATTCTTTGATATAACTGTTCCCGGATTCTGTGGCTCAAAAGAATTTTTGATGACGATAGGAATTCCTTTCGCCAGCGCGGGTTGAATTGTGGGAGGATAGATGACTTTGGCGCCGAAATAACTTAATTCCATTGCCTCCTCATAGCTCATGGTCGGTATTGTAACTGTCTCGCGTACAAGACGTGGATCTGCTGACATCATACCATTGACGTCGGTCCATATTTCTAAAGCACTCGCATCTAATGCACCAGCAAAAATAGCCGCTGTATAATCTGAACCGCCTCTACCCAAAGTTGTGCTCTCTCCTTCAGTTGATCGGGCTACATATCCGGGTGCGATATAAATGCGATTACCTACTGATACTCTTTCCCTGATTCGTCTATTTGTTTCTTCAAAATCCACTCTCGCAGCAATGTAATGGTCATCTGTTACAATGACTTCCCGGCTGTCGATTAACTGCGCTTCAAGACCGGCTGCATCCATAGCTGCCCGAACTATAAGGGAAGAAAGGACTTCACCAAAACTCATGATGTATGCCTTTGTTTTAGCTGTCAGATCTCCAACAAGACTCAGACCTCTGCAGATAACTCCAAGACGATGTATAGGGTCCCGTATCTGCTCAATCAGCGCTGCAGAAACTCCGGCTGAAAAAGCCATACCTCCAATACACTCCTCATGCTTACGGATAATCATGTCCAGTGATGATCTATAGCCTTCGTTCTTGGCAGACGCTTTGAGACAGGCTTCTTCAAGTAAATTGGTAACCCCAGACATAGCCGAAACCACGACAATGACCTGATCATCTGCCGCCCGCGACCTTACGATCTCTATCAGTTGCGTGATTCTGTCAGCATTACCAACAGAGGTACCTCCAAATTTCATTACAATCATGACTTAACATCTTACTTGAATCTGCAAAAGTAGCCCAAGGATCAGATTTTGGTGGGTATTCTATTTTCGCCTTCTCTATGAATGTCTCCTTACTTTTGCCTCACTTGTGAAATTACATACCCACGCTATCGCTTTTCAGATCATTCTATTCGCATCTCTCTTTGGAGGGCTGCGTTGTCAATCGCCATCTATGGATTCCAATCATACCAATCACCTTATACACGAAACCAGCCCATATTTGCTCCAGCATGCTCATAACCCTGTTGATTGGTATGCCTGGAATGAAGAAGCGTTGCAAAAAGCAAAAGATGAGAATAAGCTGCTCCTGATTAGTATTGGCTACTCTTCCTGCCACTGGTGTCATGTGATGGAGCATGAATCTTTTGAGGACACGGCTGTAGCGGCTTTGATGAATAAATATTTTATCAACATTAAGGTCGATCGTGAAGAGCGTCCTGATATTGATGACGTGTACATGACAGCATGTCAATTGTCTGGTGGAGGAAGTTGTGGCTGGCCGCTTAATTCATTTGCATTGCCTGATGGAAGGCCTGTGTGGGCAGGAACATATTTTCCTAAAGGCAAATGGATGGAAGTCCTTGAATATTTCCATAAAACGTATACAGAAGAACCCGATAAACTCCGAACATATGCCATGCAACTTATACAGGGAGTGCAGGATCATGGATTAAATGATCTTGTGCGGGGTGAACAGGAATGGACTGATCAGGGCGCTGCAGATCTGACCAGGATTTTTATGCAACGAATGGATCCCAAATTAGGT
>JALYSC010000568.1 GCA_030855005.1 Bacteroidota bacterium
TATGCAAAAGAGCCAAGTGCCAGACTTATGATAGTTGGGCGGCCATCAAAATTTATTGATATGCATGAGCTGATGCGACTTGTCTCCGATTTGAGAATCTCTGATGCGACTATCTTTGATGCACGCTACATTATGATGGAAGAGGTGGCACCGTTGATGGAGATAGCAACGGTAGTAATATATCCTTATCTAAATAGTACCCAGAGTGGAGCGCTGCAAGTGGCTTACACATTTGGAAGACCGGTTATCGCCACTAAGGTGGGTGGCCTGCCTGAGGCGGTCGAAGATGGAAAAAGCGGGCTTTTGGTGTCTGCATCCGCGCCGGATGAATTGGCTGAGGCGATCTTGAAATTGATCAAGGACCCAGGCCTCGCCGCCCAAATGGGTGAATACGCAAAACATCTTTCTGACACAAAATTCTCATGGGATTCGATTGCCCTGAAGATGCTTGCCGTTTATCGGGCTGCAAAAGTGTAAAGAAATATTTTCTTCATTATTCCACGCCCCAAAGTAAAATCTATCTACCAGGAATTCTATCCATGCCTGTCATTTTAGCTGCGAACCTGGGGAAGGAATCAGTGTAACTGAGGAAGATACGCCGGATGGTGAGAGGATTTTTTATGACTGTGATTCGTCTTGTAGGTCCGGGAAGAAGGGTGAATGCAATTTCGAATCCCGCTTTTTGAACTCTATCCACGACTTCATTATTAAGGTCAGAAGACTGCCCATTTGGGTATGCAAAACTGAGGATAGGTTTACCAATCTCTGCCTCGATACACTTCTTGGATTTTGACAACTCTCCGCTGGTATCCCCGAGTGAAACCCGTGTCAAAATGGGGTGACTTGCAGTATGCGCACCAAGCTCAATACCATTTGCGCTCAATTCTTTTACGTGTGACCAAGACATCATTAAATTTTTGAAAGAGTCATCGGGCAAATCTACTCCCAATAGCTGTGGCAATTGATCTATAACCTTTTGTTTCTCCCTGTCTGATATCTTCTTTAGTACTTCGATCAGGCGCTGCATTACAACCTCGCGTGCGGTTCTATCTGCCCAGCTCTGTACACCCAGAAGAGGAAGTTGTGCCTGTTCTTTTTTTGTATGAAAAAAACAATAAGCAATAAGATCCCAGAAAAAGGGCTTGCATGATCCAATAAAATCCGTAGCAAGAAAAATAATAGCTGGAAGATTCCTAGCCTTTAGAATGGGATAGGCATTTGCATAATTATCGTAATAGCCATCATCGAATGTGATGATGGCGGCATGGACAGGCAGTTGGTATCGGCCTTTTATAAAAGCTGCAAGCTCAGCGCCAGATACAACATTATATTTTCTGGAAACATGATCCATTTGAGCCGCAAAATCTGAAGACGTAGCGCTAACATTTGGACGAAAGGTATCGAAATCTTCACGAAAAGCATCGTTGATGCGATGGTAATTTAGAACTGTCAGCAGGTTTGGAGTGATCTTGCGTGCCAGATCCAAGACCCCTAATTTCTGAAAAAGCAATAGAGCAGATTCTGATCTTTTAGGGTGGCGATTGTGCAGGGTCGTCATTGCAGTAACTTATTATTCAAACATTGCCGCGGCGGACACGTTCCCATATATTGGTCTGCTTGCCGCTAATAAAGCCATAAAAACCGCGCAGTATCGCAATGTTGGAATTGACAAGATAAGTGGGTAAATAGAGCACTTTACCCAGCAGGCCCGGAAGCTTCACCAAATTTCCCAGGGTAGCCAACAGATAAAAAAATAGCTGCATGGAAAGGAAGATCCATGCATAAGGTGGGGACATCCGCAGTAACGAGACTGAGCTATCGCTCTGTAATAAGACTAGAAAAATATTAGCCAGCAGCGCGCCAATAAAACCAAATGGCAGGAGTGCACGGAAATATTTATGCGAGACGATCTGCCACAATACCATAGGTCGGTTGAAAGGTAGCAATCCATAGGACATAAAAATGGCCTGATATTTCCCTGTGTTCATTCGTGTGCGGCGCACCATTTCATCACGGACTGTGGCGGAGATATATTCAAATGATCGCGCATCCGCAACATAAAAGACTCGAAAGCCGCGTTTAATCAAGTCGAGAACAATGTAGTAATCATCATTAATGATATGGCTCGGGGGAGGTTGATAGAGTTCACGCC
>JALYSC010000569.1 GCA_030855005.1 Bacteroidota bacterium
GGATCACTTTACCCTTCTTGTATTCATCGAGGAAATACTCCTTTATAAACCCCTGACTGTGGATATCTTTCACGACTGCTGTCGGTAAAAACCCTTTGTCTGTTAATTTCACTTCGCCGGATTGCCTGATCTTTTCCATCATGTACCGGGCCTGATTGAGTAACGGGACACGTTGGTAATCCTGTTCCTCCATAGACCTGAGTTGAACCGGTGATGCCGGGGAGAAGGAACTATATAGGATTGCCTGCATCTCGAATGGAGAATACCATTCAAACTCCTGCAGTCCATGGCTGTTTTGATCGTGCATTAACCGGTCGAGTTCATTTTGCAGGTCGTCGAAGATGGGCATGATTAAAATTGTTTAGAGAAAGACAGGGTATTTGGGTTTTAGATATGTAATATAAAATGATTTCATCTTCTTCACCGATGTACTCATCCGCTTAAAGTTTAGGTGCGCCAACATAGGTAAAAATGTATTATTAATTACATAGAAGTTCATGCCACTGAAATTGTTGAAAATAATATTCTGTAATGCAAAAAAGTTGTACATGATTTCATGATCGCTGACCCATCCTGAAAAATTTGGCTAATGGAATCATATACGTTTTAATAGCGCTGGCAAGAGAGACAACTGATTGAAATTTGATTTCAAAACAGGCACCCCGATGTTTTTTGCGAATGCCATGAACCGAAAATAAATTCGCAGAAAATCGCAGGGGCTAAGGGCGGTCTGGCAAGCATGCGCGCGTTTCGACTCCGCTCAACGACCGCAGAAATTTCAGCATTGAAAATCAAATCTGCGCCAATTCATTTTTAAATATCTCTGCGCTATCTGCGTTGAAAATCACCCTCATCCATGCGGGCGTTTCGGCTCCGCTCAACCACCGCAGAAGTTTTAGCATTGAAAATCAAATCTGCGATAATCCATTTTTAAATATCTATGCACTATCTGTGTTGAAAATCACACTCATCCATGCGGGCGTTTCGACTCCGTTCAACGACCGCAGAAGTATTAGCATTGAAAAACAAATCAATGCCAATTCATTTAAAACCGCGATATCTTTTAGAATTACTACTTTTCCTATTGACCAGCTAATCATGCGTTTCCAAATACCCGTATTCTTCTCTTTCTGGATCACCCTTGTATCGTGGTCTGGTAACATCATGGGGCAATCGGACACGCTTCCGTACGATAAGTGGATTGAGTACCTCTCGGTGAAGTCAGATCTCCACTCTGAAAATTTCCTTCGTGTATACAAGGATTTTCAAAGCATTCCAAAAGAACAGATTTGTGAAGTGCTGAGCATTTTAAAATCAAAGGATTCACCAGGGAATCCAAGGCGCACGATCCGGATAATGACCATAGAAGGAATTAATCGTTTAACTGAAATTAATATCCTGGAATGCCCGGGAACAGAGCCTGACCTCCAGGTCTTGCAGGAAGCTCTCAATATGGCCTATGAGCTTGAAGACGAAATCCTCATTTTTCAGATTTACGGAGGACTCGTCAGTTATTATATACATGAATCTAATTCCAACCAGGCCACGCTGTATGGTTTGTTGGCCAAGGAACTATATGAAAAGCACGGACCCGATACGATTTTTCCGATTAGCCACATCTTATTTAACTTAGCATCCAGCTTCTACCATGCGAGAGAATACAGGGCTGCGATCGACGTGCTGAGCAAATTTTTACGATTAAAGGATGATCAGTATTTGAGCCCTTCGGATACATTTATCAACAAGTTTGGCATGTTCGGCTGGAATACGCTCGGGCTTGCCTACACAAAGCTGCACATCCCTGATTCGGCATTTATAGCATTTAACAAGGGGATGGATTTTGCTGAAGAGCTCAATAATGATTTCTGGAAGGGACTGATCGCAGGCAATCGTGGTGATGTGTACTACCAGTTGGGCCGGTATGATTCGGCACAAGTGCTGATTGAAAAAGATTACAGATCAAGCATTGCTGCCGGGGAGCTTGATAATGCAGCCAACTCATTACAATGGCTTGCGCGTATCGACCTGGTTCATAACAAAACGCATGATGCTCTGAAAAAAGCACGTGATGCAAAAAGCTCACTTTATAATTCATATCAGCCATACTACATGGCCAACACGCTGCTCACTTTCACGAAAGTTTTTATACAG
>JALYSC010000570.1 GCA_030855005.1 Bacteroidota bacterium
GGCTCTAACCATAGTATTTTTTTCGAGTGCTCGATATTCATTGAGGCGATCAATGTCTCTGTCATTGGCTACACGCAATACCGGAAACGTAATAGTTTGCTCCTTTACTTTTTTCTTCTTCATTTGGAGCCGTACCAATTCCCCACAAAGCGAAACTTCACCCACATCATACCCCGTACCGGTATCTACAACCACCAGATCTTTAGTCTGCACAGGATGCTGTGGATGGTTTCGGAAAAATTCCTTTCGTGCTCCTTTCTTAAAACTTAATTCAATGATATCAGTGCCGGTGGGATCTTCAAAATCATAAGCTGCAAGCCAGTCGTACGTATTAAGTTTATTACATCCTCCTGTAGCACAGCTGCCAGTATTCTGACAACCATTGGGTGAGCCGGTCGAACATGTAGCGCAAGCCATTGTTAACTATTTATATGTTGAAGGCGGTAAGTCGCCAATTGATTTTTAATGTGGATCGATACACTCAGCCACATGAGTTTTGTATTGGCATTCCGCATTATTTTCTCGTGCGCGGTTTGCAACATATTGACGACATCATGCCAGGCTTCGGGATGAAAATGATCGTGCATATAGCGGATCATTTCACGTCCATCTTTTTGACCGGCAAATGAAGGGTTATTTTCTTTTAATATTTCCCGTATAGAAGACATAGTGAAAAGTGCAAATTGCTTTTGCTCTTCTTTAGGCTGACTTCCCATGCGTGTAGACCACATTGCAATATCATTACCTTTTTTAGCGAGTAACATTCTGAACCACGAGGTCATTTCCTCTTTAAAATTCAGCATTGAATTTTGTGTCAGCAGCATGGCATGATTCATATCATTACCCGATTGCTGAGCGATCCGCCTGGCAGACGTGGGTTCCACATCGTAGACATCGTGCAACAAAGCAGCTAATCGTGATTCTTCAATAGGAGGGAAATATATCTGCATGCATCGGGACCTGATGGTAGGCAGGATTTGCTCACGTTGATTTGTGATGAGGATAAAATAAGTGTGATCGATAGGTTCCTCAATCATTTTCAACAGCCGGTTGCCCTCTTTGGTCAAAAACTGCGCCATCCAGATGATGAGTACTTTCTTACCTCCTTCAAACGCAGAAAAGCTGAGCGCTGAAGTGACTTTTTCAATATCCTCTTTATGGATATCTACCTGCTTTCCTTCCACATCACAATATTGAGTCCATTGATATACATTAAGCCACGGATTGGCTGTCATGGCTTCTTTCCATGGCTCAAGATGATCTCGGGTTAATGACTTAGCCCCCGCAAGTGGTAAAAGGAAATGCAGATCGGGATGGATCCACTTCTGGATTCTGTGACAGGATGCGCACGTGCGACAAGCTTTTCCATGGTTAGGAGATGCACAAAAAATATCGTTGGCAAGCGAAAGTGCGCCAGCGAGGACACCGGATCCCGGCTCTCCGTATAACAGGATCGCATGCGGGAGCTTATCCTGCTGGAGGATGGTGTCCCACTGTTGCCGGATTGACGGCTGGCCGAAATCGTCTAATAGTCTCATGCCTGACCTCTGTCAGGTGGACTCGATCCATTGTCTTATACGATCATCGAGAGGTGAGGTTTCAGGTGAAAAGACAAACTGCAACTCACCCGTCGGGCTTATCGCATATTTTTGAAAATTCCATTCTACCTCGTTATCCGATACCTCATTTTGGTCTTTAGTAGTGAGCCATTTATCCAATGGATGCACAGGGGAAGAGCGAATATTTATTTTTTTACTCAATGGAAATGTTACCTGGAACATCGACTGGCAAAAAGCTGCTATTTGCTCTTCACTATCCGGTTCCTGTTGTCCAAAATCATTGCTCGGGCATCCTAAAATCCTAATTTGATCTCCGTAATGCTGATACAATTCTTCCAGCAGTCCATACTGCGGGGTGTAATAACATGCTGATGCGACATTCACTATCAGCAATTTTTTTCCCCTAAACTGGTCTAACCTAAGTTCATTTCCATTGATGCCCTCGATGCTGATATTGTGGATCGATGCCACCAATTCAATTATTTATGAATGTGTAAAATTAACAAATTAAGGCTTACGAGAGGGATTTAGAGCCACTCTCCAAACTATAAAATCTGGGGCTTTTTAGCTTAGAAAATCGTGACAAAAAAT
>JALYSC010000156.1:0-6122 GCA_030855005.1 Bacteroidota bacterium
GTGCTGGAGGGTCTGGCGAAATATCCATTTAAGGTCATCAGCATGGATATGATTCCGCGAACAACATTAGCGCAATCAATGGACGTATTGTCATCGATGGCCTCTGTAGCGGGCTATAAAGCCGTGTTGACTGCTGCCCAACAATTGCCGCGTTATTTTCCTATGATGATCACATCAGCGGGCAGTATTCGTCCAGCCAAAGTATTGGTCATTGGCGCCGGAGTTGCAGGACTTCAGGCGATTGCCACCTCAAGAAAATTGGGAGCAGTCGTAGAAGCTTTTGATGTAAGACAAGCAGCTAAAGAAGAAGTAGAAAGTCTGGGAGCCAAGTTTGTCCAGGTAGAAGGCGCGAAAGATGATAAAGGAGCAGGTGGATATGCAGTAGAACAATCAGAAGAATTTCTTAATCGTCAACGTGCTGAAGTGCAATCGCGCGCAGCCAAATCTGATGTCATCATATGCACAGCACAGATTCGTGGACGTAAAGCTCCCATATTGATAGAGGCTGATACCATTGCACTGATGCGCCATGGGTCAGTTATTGTGGATCTCGCAGCTTCCACAGGAGGCAATTGTGCGCTAACAGAAAACGATAAAACCATTAAAAAATTTGGTGTGACCATCATTGGCAATTCTTCCCTTGACAAGGATATGGTAGAAGACGCCAGCCACATGTATGGTAACAATTTGCTGAACCTGTTAAATCACATCATCAAAGACGGCAATCTTCAGCTCAACCTGGAGGATGAGATAGTGAAAGGATCGCTAATCAAAACTTAAGATTGAATGGTTGCATTCATTTTCGAAAGCGACAAGTCTACAACGGTATTATTTTTTTCTTTCGTGCTTCGACGATCATGCGTGGTAAAGCCATGGAGTCAATACTCTTTTTATCCACCCACAGAAAAAATTTGTCAAGACGTACTCGGCCGGATAATTCCGCAAAATGAAATCTGCCTACAATAGATTGATGGGATAACTCTTGCTGAAGTGAAGCCTTTGCGTTATGAATCATGAGTTCAGCATCACCAGCGATTTCAGATACAAACTGTCTGATCTTTTTTTCACCTGGCGAACGAGCAGAGCTTGTTTCAATCATGGGTGGAGTACATAAATCTCTCCAAATGTCTTTCTCGCCTCTTCGCATCATCACCATTTTGCTTTTATGAGTGATAATGATAAAATGAAAAAATCGCAAAGACCTGGAAAGCTTTTTAGCCTTTACAGGTAAGAGTTCTGTTATGGAATGTTGTAAAGCATAACATTTTGGTGCCAGCGGACACATTTCACACAAAGGCTTTGGCTTGCAGATCAGCGCACCGAAATTCATAATGGCCTGATTGAAATCAGCAGGTGACACACCAACAATTGATTTTGTGGCGAACTGAAATATTTTTTCATATCCTGTTTTCTCGTCTACCGGTTCTGCTATGCCTGCAAAGCGGGCAACCAGTCGTTTTACATTACCATCCACGACGGCATGAGAGTGATTGTAGGCGAAAGAAGCAATGGCAGCAGCTGAATAAGGCCCAATACCAGGCAGTGACAATAGACCCGCATAAGTTTCGGGAAACACACCATTCATTTCAGCAGAAATAAATTTTGCCGTCCTATGGAGATTTCGTGCCCGGGTATAATAGCCTAATCCCTCCCAGTGCTTCATGATCTCACTCAATGGTGCGGCAGCGAGATCCTGTACAGAAGGGTAATACTTTGTGAACTTACTGTAATACGAAGAGCCCTGTTGGATTCGTGTCTGTTGCATGATAATCTCTGACAACCAAATGCGGTATGGATTCATTTCATCTGCTGACCATGGCAATGGACGCGGATTCATACGGTGCCAATCCAATAAATTATCGGTAAAGAATGAGGGCATTGGTCAAAGGTAGTGCCGCGTAAACAAAAAAAAACCGATGCAGAATAGTCTGCACCGGTTTTAAGGATTTATATATATGTGATATTATGGTCTGGCTACCTGATAACGACGCTCGATAAGATCTTTAAGTTCTTTGCGTGCAAAGAAGATTCTGCTTTTCACCGTACCCAAAGGAAGATTTAGTGCTTCAGCAATCTCTTGATATTTGTGACCGAGATAATGCATTTCAAAAGGAACGCGGAGTGAGTCATCAAGACCTTCAACCATTCCGGATAACTCATTCATCATGATATTGGATTCAGCGCTATTGTGGATAGAAGCTGCTCCGCTATTGATATAATACAGATTGTCTGTAGAGTCGATGATGGTACGGGTCTTCACGTTTTTGCGGTAGTTGTTGATGAAGATGTTTTTCATTATCGTCAGCAACCATGCTTTCAGGTTCGTTCCGGGGATAAATTTATCAACATTACTAATAGCCCTGAATGCAGTTTCCTGATATAGATCTTTAGCTTCTTCGCTGTTTTTAGTCAATTTGTACGCGAACGTGTGCAATGGTACGCTTAGACTGGACAGTTGTTGATTAAAATCTGCGGTAGACATGATGAAAGTTTTTTGTTTGATTGAATTGATTTCAAAACTATAGGAAACCTGAACAATGTGCAATAAAGGTTAAACAAACTACCCGTAATTAACTCAAAATTAACTGCAAAATCGACATTAAAACACTTAATATACTATAAATCAGGATTTTACAATAATCATGAGTTTTCAATTTTAATTGAAAACCCTGAAAGCAAGTAAGTGAATTCCCTTAAAGCATCCTGGGTGAAATCGTGGAAGGAATTAGGTAGTCTTTTTTGCGGAAATGGGCAGCTTGTCAAATTGAACCGGTTTTTTAGATCCGGGTCGCAGAACTTTTTCGCGACAATCGTTTGTGTTTCCGATGACTCAAAAATAGATTGACATATACCCGCTGGCATTACACAATTCCAAGTGATTGTTATAAGAGTTCAAGTATCTGTAATACAACTTCCATAATTGTAGCTTTGAGGCAAGAAATAGTATTAATGCTCAGGTAACCATGATAAAAGTTGCAATTATTGCAGGGGGCCATTCAACAGAAAGAAGTGTATCACTAATGAGTGCAAAAACAATTGCTACACATTTGCCTAAAGACAAGTATGAAGTATATACTATTGATATCAAACCTGGAGGATGGATAGAGATAATATCAGGCAATGAGGTAGATCTGAATACTTTTTCAGTAAAGGATGCATATAATCAAGAGGTAAAATTTGATTTTGCATTTATCATCGTGCATGGTACGCCCGCAGAAGATGGCAAGCTGCAGGGATATTTTGAAATGAAAGGAATACCACACAGTGCATGCGGTGTGCTATCCAGTTCGCTGACATTTAATAAGCAAATGTGTAAGGATCATCTGAAGCTATATAATATACCTATGGCGGAAAGTATGATCATCACAGGACATGTGCCGCGGAGTGACGTGGAGGCACAGCATATTCATCCACCACTATTTGTAAAACCAAATAACAATGGCTCAAGCTATGGGGTCACGAAAGTGAAGTCTTGGGAAGAACTGGAAGGAGCCATCTCACATGCGCTTGCATTTGATCATGAAGTAATGATCGAAAGGGCGTTACTAGGTTCTGAATATTCTAATGGAGTCATCAGGGATGGAAATCAATATCACGTATTTCCAATCACTCAAATCATTCCAAAGGGAGAATTTTTTGATTTTGCGGCGAAGTACGAAGGCGAAAGCGAAGAGATCACACCTGCCGACTTGAATGCTGCACTAGCCGAACAATGTCAGGCCCGTTCACTTAGCTTATATAAAATTTTGGGATGCCGTGGGATGGTCAGATTTGATTATATACTGGAGAACGGAATTTTTCATTTGCTTGAAGCAAACACAACACCTGGTATGTCAGAAGCGTCTATCATACCACAACAAGCGAGAGCGTATGGCTGGACGATTGGAAAAATGCTGGATATCATCATTGAGGATTGTGTTGCCAATCCCAATTAAAATCGCAGCGCTCCCCCCAGATTAATCTGGCGGTCTTCTTCTCCTATCATGTAGCCAAGGCGAAATGCGGCAAGGCCCAGTGGCACCACATAAATACCTCCACCGTATGCAGTGTGCCAGGAATCATCCACCGGCAATACATCACTATACCACACACGCCCATAATCAAAAGAGCCATATACACCTAGGCTGAAAGGAATCAAACCGCGACTTTGGAATAATTTAATTCTAAGGTCCGTCGCATGTAAGAATCTGGCATCCCCACCAAAACGGTCTCTTCTGAATCCACGCAATTTATCAGGGCCACCCAAGGTCAGGGCATGAAAGAATTCATAATCACCGATGATCTTGTCGGCCTGCAGGTGTGTGGCCAGAACGATAGCACCAGTTATATTAAAAGGAATATACAGTACAGCTTCTGATGAAAGCAGCCCATTTGAAATAGCTGTTTCTGCAAGAGAAGTTCTGCCGCCGACACTCACACCGATCTCACCACCTCGCGTAGGAAATCCAGGGGTGTCCAATCGCTCAAATGAATAACCTAATGTAAGTCCTGCATAATGGCGTATTCCGAAATCATCTGCAGTCAACCCTGATACAGGAGTGTATACGAAACGCGGATCCTCATCACTATCCTCCAGGTTGAGATATTGATACGATGGCGTTAGAAAAACGCGACTGCCAAAACCAAAATGTTTTTCAATGGATGGTGCCAGCCTGATTTGGCTTCCTTTTACAATATGGTATTTGTTTTTCTCTCCAAAATCAACATAAGTATTTCCAAGTCCATAATAGTATTGCGTAAAGGTTGGACCGGTAAAATAGACGTCCATTCCAAAATCCAATTCGCCCAGCGCATGCGGCCACAGCCCATTGTAATGACCAATAAATCCTCCTGTGTTAAAAAAATAAGATAGGGCAAGTTTATGATTAGACTTATACGGATCGGAGCGGAAACCATACCGTGTAGACAACAGGTTGTATGAGATACCAAATCCTTCATCTGTATAGTAAACGGGAAGTGGGAAGCGTAAGGACTTATTTAATTTCCAGTCCGTCCGATCATAGGTATTATTAAAGGGCTTGTCATTGAGGTGTGCGACCACATGAGGTCCTGAGATCATCATACCATCTGCATCATCGTATGCTATGACGCGCAAGTGTTGAGAGTCATTAATCAACACATCCATACCCGTACCACCTATGAGTCGAATTTTGATAGATGGATTTCCGTCACCCGTAATATGAATGGTGTCCCGTTTGTTAAGTCCGAAGACCTGGAGTTCATTTGTTTCTTTATCATAAATTATGCGTTCATAAAAAGTGTAAGGAACATCATCAGCCCAACGCAAAACTGATATTTTGATATGATCATCATCGATTACTTCCAATGTAATTCTGTCAGCATCATTGGTAGCCGGAACATAAACTTCACGTGACAAGTGGGTATAAAATTCCTCAGCATAGGCGACCAGGTCCGCGCGTCTCACTTGAAGAGATTTACGAATACGGTCACCATCGAGCACATCGATCTCTTTGGGCCAGTCAGTGAATGCAGTGGATATTACTTTATCCGTCAGTGCACTCTGAAGTTCTTTTGCCATGGCAATAAAATCTTCCTTAGAAAGAGAGTGGAGAAAAGAACGGTCAAAATATTTTCCGGCCCAAACTAGCCCCGGCAGGTAATCAATTTTATCATCGAAACGACGCAGTGCCGGACTGAAATACGGACGACTGGCGATGTAATCCAATATTCCATTGTTATTAAAGAATATCTGATCTCTATCACGCGGAATGGGGCGATAGACATCCACTCCATTTTCTTTAAAAGCAGCCCATCGAAACTGATCATCATGACGGTCCCAATCTCCAAGCCAGATATCAAACAACCTGGCGCGTAGTGCAGCTTTTTCATCAACGATATGCTTAGGAGATTCAGCGACCATATCGACGACATCGAGTGTATTAAAAGTTTCTTTCGTATTTCCATAATTATCCACCGTCGCAGTGTTACCTCCAGGCCGGTCTTCGAACAGGTAAACGCCATCACCAATGTCACGATCAAAGAGACCCAACGATGCCTGATGAGGGACATACACTACGGTTGGTATTGTATAAAAAACTCCGGCGGCCCTTGCAAGTCGCGGAACTACCAAGGCCGCATATGGGTGTGAAGCAGCTATACCA
>JALYSC010000156.1:6132-7000 GCA_030855005.1 Bacteroidota bacterium
CCATCCTGTAAGACATTTTCTGCAAAGGTTCCCCGCAATGCAGGAGGTAGTATAGCGGTCACTTTTTTATCGATCGATCGAAGGACGTATTGTTTTCCATCTTTATTTTCCATGCGAAGAGAGCGCGTTTGATTTCCCCCACCAAGCTGTAATGGTGTCAAACCACCATCTACATCATCCAGCCAAAGGACAGGCATATCGATCTCACGACTCCATGCAGCGCGATAAAAATCACCACGCAGAAATTTCTTATCAGCATACTTATCAGAAGCTTTCATCCTGATACTATCGCCCAATGTTTCGGGTGTAGCATCAACAAAATCACCATCATTATTTAACAGAGAAACAGGCGAAGAAAAAGAAGATGACCACACCGTTGTAGTTGCACCTGCAGGATCTACAGATTCGATGTGAAAACGAATTGCCTCATCTTTTAAAATATCAGCCCTCACATATCCCTTGCTCATAAATGAAAACGCAACATCATCACCACGTCCTGCATGCCGGATATTCTCACCGCTTCCTGCAATAAAAAAATGCTTCCCTTCCTTATCGAAATATTGAAGACTCTCTTCATGCCCGCTTATCACAGCACAATTTTGACACCCTTCTATTGCAGTAAGAAAAGCTGTGCGATAAGCCTCATATGCGGGATGACCAAAGTGTTGGTCAGACGCAACGAGTGTCCTGATGCCCGTGATCACGGTACCAAGAATAGGTAGTGGAAGAAGATGAGCTGAAAGAGGATAACTCCCAGCGGTGGGACCTACAGAATAAAGAGGATGATGTGTAGCAAAGAGAATGTGTTTGCCCACATTAGATTGAATTATTCCTTTGATTTCCTGCCTGAGATCAAACACACTTCCCA
>JALYSC010000571.1:0-1312 GCA_030855005.1 Bacteroidota bacterium
GCTCATGGTATGGGGGGAGCAGTTTCCGCAAGTGTTTCAGATCTGTCCGCGTCATATTGGAATCCTGCAGGTTTAACTTCTATTCCGGCAGTGGCTCAATTTCACGCCATGCATGCGGAATGGTTTGCCGGTATCGCCCAATATGATCAACTTTCTTTTGGAAAACAATTAAATGCAGGCTCCAACTCCTACGGATCGATCTCACTCATCCGTATGGGGATCGATAATATTCCGAATACACTTCGCTTAATTGGTCCTGACGGTTCAATAAATTATGATCGCGTAGTTACATTTTCTGCAGCAGATTATGCAGCCTTCATCACCTATGCGCGAAAACTTGGTAAAGGCAATTGGTATGCAGGCGGCTCTGTCAAAGTGATACATCGCAGTATTGGAGCATTTGGAAAAGCATGGGGATTTGGTGCTGATCTTGGGGTGCAATACAGGAAAAATAAATTTGCCTTTGCTTTCATGGGGCGTGATCTTACGACTACATTTAATAACTGGACATTTTCATTATCGGATGAAGAGAAAGCAGTATTTATTCAAACAGGAAATGAAATTCCGGTTTCAACATTAGAACAAACGCTGCCAACATTTGTAGCTGCCGGTGCTTACACAATTCCTGTCGGATCAAAAAGTGGTGTGTTAGTAGAAATGGATTTTGATATCACGACTGATGGTGCACGAAATACACTCATTGCTACTGATGCAATAAGTATCAGTCCGCGTCTGGGGTTTGAACTCGATCTGAATAAAAGAATATTTCTGCGCGGAGGAATTTCAAATTTTCAAAAAGTAAAAGACATCGTTGATCCAACACAATCCGACTGGACTTTTCAACCTAATGCAGGCATCGGATTAAAACTGGGACGTCTTCGTCTTGATTACGCATTTACTAATATTGGTGATGTAACAGGATCACAATTGTACAGTCACATCTTCGGTCTGATTCTCGACTTCGAAGACCTCTCCAAAAAATCCGCCGAAGACTCGCCGCAGTAATTTATTTCCTTGTTTTAAAGAATAATTTCATTTAACTTAGTCACCGGGAAGAATCCCGAAAAACTATAGACTGGTACAGGCCCTCCGCTGTTTTGGCTCAACTGTGAAAAACATTGGAGTTGTTTTTAATGCACTTTTAGGGCGGGCCTCAAATTTATGTATTTATACTTGATTTCCTTTATTGGACAAGAGGATTACCGAAGGTGTAGATGGCGCTTCATTCCTAAAATTGGGGCCCAAAGCAAACTTCGGCTTGTACAGTCTTTTTGAAAGGTTTATAAGGTTTAAGCTTAGAAGGTTATAAGCT
>JALYSC010000571.1:1322-2133 GCA_030855005.1 Bacteroidota bacterium
GTCCGTCAAAGGATGTTTTAGCAATCCAAGAATAGCTGAAAGAGGACACGTTACCACATCAGCTCCAGCTCTTGCTGATTCAACAATTTGACGTGAACTACGAATCGATGCTGCTAATATCGCAGTATCATAACCCTGTATCGTATACACTTCTGCTATCTCACGGATCAGTGCCGTCCCATCCCAGTTGATGTCATCCAATCGACCTATAAAAGGAGACATATAGGTCGCACCGGCTTTAGCAGCCAGAATGGCTTGACCAGTAGAAAATACGAGTGTACAATTCGTCCGGATATTATGATTGCGAAACCAATTAAGTGCCTTCACTCCATCCTTGATCATAGGGACTTTCACTACGATATTAGGAGCCAGGTCTGCAAGGATTTGGCCTTCATCAATAATGCCCTGGAAATCGGTAGATATAACCTCGGCACTGACGTCCCCATCCACAATCGAACATATCGCTCGGTAATGATTATGTACGTTCTCTGTACCGGAAATACCTTCCTTGGCCATCAGTGAAGGATTGGTGGTAACACCATCCAAAATGCCAAGCTCAGCCGCTTCCTTGATTTGATCAAGATTGGCCGTATCAATAAAAAATTTCATCCGGAGAGTTTTAGGGGAAATGAAAAAGTGAGAAATCATATCGCACCGCTCGACTATCTACCCTTGCTGCATTTCTGCCCTGGGGGAGTTCGAAAGGAGCTGGTCGTATGACTCTCACTCCCGACGAAGGTAGTGGTTTAATTTTATTCCTGGCTTTCCAGTGCCTCGATCTCTTCTTTATGTTTCCGCCACCATACCAGGT
>JALYSC010000572.1 GCA_030855005.1 Bacteroidota bacterium
CGTTTGTCTGCTTCGATAGCCAGGTTGAGGGCGGTCTGCCCTCCCATGGTAGCGAGGACGGCATCGATCTGTCTTTCTTCCAGGATCTTAATAATACTTTCCACCGTAAGGGGAAGTAAATAGATATTGTCAGCGGTCACCGGATCGGTCATGATCGTGGCCGGATTGCTATTGATGAGACTGACTTCTATTCCTTCCTCACGAAGGGATCTGGCCGCTTGCGAACCGGCATAATCGAACTCACAAGCTTGTCCTATGATGATGGGTCCCGATCCGATGATCAGTACGGAACGGATACTATTATCTTTGGGCATCTACCGGTTAACTTTAATTGAAAATGTAACGACCCTTGTCTGAAAAATCGGCCAAAGATACAATTTGCCAAAAAGGAAAAGCGGAACCTTTAATGATAATCCAAAAAGAAGTTTTAATCACAGACTATGTCCATCCTGTCCTGCTCCAGGGGCTTAAGGACCTCGGTTTCACCTGGACTTATGCACCGGAAATGAGTCGTGAAGAGATGAATGCTCTCCTCCCTGGCTATCAGGGAGTGGTCATTAATACCCGGTGCGGCATCGACAGAAAGACGCTGGAAAGTACAGATACGCTAAAATGGATAGGACGACTTGGAAGCGGACTTGATATTATTGACCTCTTAGCCGCTGCTGAGAAGCACGTCCATGTCATCAGTGCTCCGGAAGGTAATGCACAAGCTGTCGCAGAACACGCGCTGGGTATGTTGCTGTGCCTGTCTAATAAATTAATTCAAGCTGATCAAAGTGTCCGTCAGGGTCAATGGATTAGAGAAGAAAACCGGGGATGGGAAATCGAAGGTAAAACGTTAGGGATTATAGGTTATGGTAACAATGGAAGTGCCTTTGGACGGCTTTGGTCTGGTTGGGATGTCCGGGTGGTAGCCTATGATAAATACCTGGATCGCTACGGCAATGAGAAAATTATCGCCGTGGATCTTCCGACCTTACTTAAACAGGCGGATATCATTTCCCTTCATATTCCCCTGACTACGGAGACAAAGGGAATGATCAATAATGAATTTATAGCACGGTGTAAGAGAAATTGCGTGCTGATAAATACTTCACGAGGGAAGGTAGCTGATATGGAGGCCATCCTGCAAAATCTCAAATCCGGTCATCTAAAAGGGGCTTGCCTGGATGTCCTGCCCTTTGAACCACCGTCCTCAGGACCTGAAGCTTATATACAAGTGATAAATGAACTCTTCGAAATGGATAATGTGGTCCTCAGCCCCCATATTGCAGGCTGGACAGTTGAATCCAAGAAAAAGATCTCGGAAACGATCATTACGAAGCTTGGTAGCTGGCTGAAAGACAAAGGGTAAGGAAAGGGAGCAAAGAGTAAAGAGCAAAGAGCAAGGAGTAAAAGGCAAAGAGTAAAAGGCAAAGAGTAAAAGGCATTAAGTAGATCAGCGCAGATCCCGCCATCCGCGAAGTAGATGAAGCGGGAGAGCACAGGAGTGCTGGAGGACAGAATCACATCTTTCAAATTATTTTTAACAAAATTCTGACTAACAATCAATTAGGTCCATATACTAAGGATTGGAGTACTGAATATTATTAAAAAAATTCCCTTAAGTGGATTTAGTCTAAATAATAATATAAATTTGCCGCCATGAATTTCCAGCTTGGTGCGGCCATCCTGACGATTGGGTTTCTGCTTAATTCACCTTCGACTTTTGGACAAACACTATCCGATTCCACAGATCAGAATAGCATCCTTCGGCAATTAGAGAAACTGAGCTTTTCAGGCTATGGCGCTTTTAATTACTACCATTTTGACTGGCAGACCGATAGTTCAAGGAGAGATGCCATCGACAATGAGCGACTCATTTTTGAAATCAATTATCACTGGACACCTCGGATAAGACTGAATACCGAAATCGAATTTGAACACGGTGGCACCGGAGCATCAGTAGAATTCGACCGGTTTGAAGAATTTGGTGAATTCGAATTTGATATCAGCAAAGGTGGTGAGGTGCGGATCGAGCAAATGAACCTTGAATTCCATCTCAATAAAAACCTTAGTCTCCAGGTAGGTAGACTAAAGGTTCCTTTCGGACTTTCTTTCCAAAATGCAGAACCAACAGATTATCCG
>JALYSC010000573.1 GCA_030855005.1 Bacteroidota bacterium
GCTGGTATTTGACGAGGAGCCAATACTTCTTTTCTCAGACCTAATATCCTATGACTTTCTAGATTTTACAGACCTTAAACCGTATTCAGATAGATTGGAGGATGCCAGGAAGAAGACAGGATTAGACGAAGCCATGGCTGTAGCTTCGGGTACAGTGGAGGGTCAACCGCTCGTCATTGCCGCTATGGATTTTAAGTTTATCGGTGGTAGCATGGGATCAGTGGTAGGTGAGAAAATAAGCCGTGCCATAGATTATGCAATGGAACATAAGTCTCCCCTCATGATTATCTCCAGGTCAGGAGGTGCTCGTATGATGGAATCAGCTTTCTCACTAATGCAAATGGCCAAGACATCAGCCAAACTTTCTCAGTTAGCAGCGGCTCATATTCCTTACATCTCACTGATGACTGATCCAACTACCGGCGGTGTTACAGCCAGTTATGCCATGCTTGGAGACTTTAATCTTGCCGAACCCGGCGCTTTAATTGGATTTGCAGGACCTCGTGTCATTAGAGAGACGATAAAGCGAGACTTGCCTGAAGGTTTCCAGACATCCGAGTTTTTACTTGAGCATGGTTTTCTGGACTTTATCCTTGATAGGAGTGAACTTAGGACAACACTGGCTACACTCCTCATGCTGTTAGAAAATAAACCTACCCCAAAGACACAAGAACTTATTGAGGAAGCTCCACAATTATAAATTTTTCCACCAACGGATCACAGATTCGAATCATGTTATCAATCCAAGTGCGACCATATGTCGCATAATATGCCATAAAATTTTCCTGACGCTCCTGTAACCCTCCTCCCGGGCTTATTTTTTCTTTCAACCTCTCAATCTTCTTTACCTGATTTTCCTGCTGTTGTTTTTCAGCTCGCAATAAACGTGAACCAAGATGCTCAAACGCTTTTACCTGTTTATTTTCCTCTGCAAGAATAGATTTTGAAAGTGTGGGATCTATTTTATGAGCTTTATCTGATAGTGCTCTATAGGCATTTTCAATTTGCTTTAATTCTTCATCATAACTCAAATCAGTTTGACTGTTTTTTTTCAAAAATGATTTAATCAATTGTTGAGAATCCATCATCAGATCTAGTACCCGCAAACCAAGTTTGTCAAGATGGCTTTTAACGGAAGGCTCAATAAGCAATAAAGAATTCCGACGAATCAACATTGGATATGGCACTCCGGCAACTTCGAATTGTTTTTTACGGTCAATCCAATACGCCAATTCACCACCACCTCCTATGTAAGCAAGATTGGGCAAAATAAACTCCTGATATAATGGTCGAAGAATAACATTCGGACTAAATTGCTCCGGATGGTGCTGTAGTTCATTGATGAGTTCTTCGGGTGTATATTTTATTCCTGTATCAACACGGACAAGATGATCGCCACTCACATCAATTCGTTCGCGTTTACCTTCAGTTAAGTAAAAAAGGTTGATTGGACGACAAAAGGCCTGAACCTTAAAGCCTTCTTTTTCTAATTCCGATTGAACTTCCGTAACAGCTTTGTAAGAAAAACGGTCAAGGATTTCTTTCTCCATGATAGGAACGAAAGATTTTTTCAGATCAGCATCATCCGGATTCAGTATGATGAGTCCCCGATGTCCGAATAATGCATGAATCAGTAAGAAATGAAACTCATTATACGTCGATGCATTGCTGAGGCAATCATGCAGCATGATATCTAATTCATGGCCGTACGGTGTGTTCTTAAATAATTCAGAAACAGAATTAATTAAATCTTCCAGTCCTTCAGTTGAAAGTCTTCCAACAGGACCTGATGCTTCACGTACCCATTCATATTTCTTTCCGAATTGATACACGTGATTGACCTCAGCCCAGTCATGATCTTCTCCACTCACAATAAACACAGGTAGGAATTGATATTCCGGATAGGTAGTTTGCAGCGATTCTGTCAAATGAATAACACTGGCAATCTTATAGATATGAAATAATGCACCAGTAAGCAGAGTTGGTTGGTGGGCGGTAGTAATTGTAAATGTATGGTCACTTAATAAGGTTTCCTCACTTACAGGAAGGTCAATTCCTAATGAAGAATATTGTTTTTTCAAAACAAACGTCAGGAGTTGACGATCGACGTTTATGTGATTTCGGGTTT
>JALYSC010000157.1:0-604 GCA_030855005.1 Bacteroidota bacterium
GAATATCACTACAATCACGTGTTCTAACAACTTGGCGACTTTGATGGAAATGGAACTCTGGACATGTGTAATCTTCTCTACGATCCTGACTGTCCTAACACAGGAGGTTTGATGGGAGGATGTTGCAACCCATGTTGGGGATCACCATTAGGTACTATTCTTCCTGGTGGTTGGTTTGCTTATGGAATTAATGGTAGTTGTGCAACTCCCGGTCCACCAGTGAGAGTAGACTGGGGAGATGGGAATACCTGCGGTGGTGGCATGGGGCCCTGGGCTTTCTGTTTTGACCTGAATGTGCGTGATTACCCGGATTGTCTTGAAGATCCCACTACCATGGATTTGAGCCTCGGATTTTTTACTACTGCAGATGGGGAAACAGGTGCCTGGACGGGTAATGCGAGTATTTGCGCACTTGATCAACCTGCCAAGCTTACCCTTCCAATGTGTTGTACTGAGTTAGACACTGACAATGAAACACTTGATCCCATTTGTAGCGGGTCACAATTTGTATACACAATTGACCAGCCAGGTGTTGATTTTTGGCAATGGACGGTTGACCCAACACTGGTCACCGGTGCTACGTCAGGCCAGGGAGGTCCAGGAT
>JALYSC010000157.1:614-6952 GCA_030855005.1 Bacteroidota bacterium
CGCATGTCCCGTTTTCGAAATGGAAGTGACCATTGTAGTATATCCGCAGATTATGGTTCAATTTGAACCTTTAACTCTCTGTGCTACCCCCACAACTCCTTATGTTATTGCACCTGAAGTGACAGGCGGCACAGGGAATTACGAATATACATGGGCACCGGGGGGACAAATAACTCCAAGTATTACAGTAGCCAATCCAGTCAATGGTACACTATATACTGTATCAGTTTTCGATGAAGTTGGATGTTATCATTCAGCAACGATGGTTATTACCGTATATGAAACATTCCCCGTGGATATCATTGCACCTGTAACAGAACAATGTCTGCAGAGTGGTATTATAGATCTTGATGCAACTGCTTCAGGAGGTTTCGATCCTTATAATTTCTTATGGACATTACCTGACCAATCAACAGAAACCTCACAAGCAATCTCATCAAACTTATCTGGTGAATTTCTTTTAGAAGTCACTGATAGTGAAGGATGTGTTGGGAAAGATTCAGTGGATCTACTTTTTCACGAATCACCTGAAGTATTCATAGATGCACTCAATGATATGCTTGCATTATGCGAAGGTGAGTCCACGCAACTTACAGGGCAGGCATCATTGGGGGAATCACCATACTATTATGAATGGACCACTCCGGAAGGATTGGAATCAGGAAAAACAATCACGGCTACATATCCAGGTCAATATTCTATTACTGTTACTGATGCTAATGGTTGTACTGCTGAATCTGATATCGCTATTGAAGAACAACCTTCTCCTGAACCCGTACTGGATGCACTAGATCTCGTTTGTAATTTTGATGATGATGTCATTATTACAGTGACTGAAGATTTCGAAGATTATATCTGGTCAACAGGACCTGGTGATGATGGGGAGCAAGTGATAGATGTCTTCCAAGCCGGGACTTATTCTGTTACAGTTACAAATGAATTTGGTTGTACTGGTAGTACGGAAGTAACGATTGATTTATTTCCACAACCTAATTTCCCATTCCCGGATACGTTTGAAATTTGTATTGGATCATCTATTACGATTGATGTGGATGATTTCGGAGGTCCATGGGACAATTACATCTGGTTTAATTGTGGTAATTGCGGAGGTGTGTTTGATACTGAAGGTTCATACTCAGTTCAGGTATTTGATGATAATGGATGTACAGCCAATGCTGATTTCATGGTGCTGGAGACAGCATCGCTGGATCCGGATCTCCAGGGACAAAATGTAATTTGTACAGGCAACAGCTTTACAATATCCGCATTACCTGGCTTCACATCTTATGATTGGAGTCCTAATGCAGGCGGTGCTACTGGCAATTCAGTTGTCGTGAGCAGTCCCGGAACTTATATAGTCACTGTTGGTGATATTGCTGGATGTTCGGGTATTGATACTTTAATAGTTACTTCCGGTGATGTCACAACTTCGATCACAGGTCCTACCCAAATATGTGCAGGTGTTCAGGCGACATTAAATGCCGGTGCGGGATTTGCCAATTACCTGTGGGCACCCGGTGGAGCTACAACTCAGACTATTACAGTTGAAGAAGGAACCTATGCAGTGACTGTTACAAGTTCAGATGGATGTACAGCTACAGCAACAACTACAATTATTGAAACTCCATTTGTTCCAGTGATTACAGGTGATGATATGATTTGTCAGACATCTGAAACTTCAACACTGGATGCAGGTGGACCATACACAAATTATCTGTGGTCAACCGGTGGAGCTACAACACAAACTATTACAGTATCAGCACCAGGAACATATTCAGTAACCATTACTGATCTTCCGGGTTGTGTCGGAACAGCTTCTTTCAATGTTGGAAATCATCCGGTACCATTCGTTGCTATCACAGGGTTACCTGATTTCTGTGTGGGAGGACAAACTGACCTTTCTGCTACTGCAGGCTTTAATTATTTGTGGAGTACTACTGAAACAAATCAAACCATTTCCATTAATACTCCAGGTAACGTCATAGTCACCGTCACAGATGGTAATGGCTGTACCAATACTGCAAATCTTACTGTCAATCCTCCTTACCAGGAAACCGTAGAGATCACTGGATCATTCGTTTTCTGTCCTGGTGATCAGGCAACACTCGAAGTGCCTGCAGGATACGCATCAGTATTATGGACGACTGGTCAGACATCAGATCAGATCATGACTAATATCGAAGGTGTTATTGGTGTAACCGTTACAGATACCGATGGCTGTATTGCAACTGATGCTGTTACAACAGATGAGAATGCCATATTAAGTCCTCAGATTACCGGTGATGCAGCGATCTGCGATGCCGGTACTGCAGTCTTAAATGCAGGACCTGGTTTTGATAATTATGTATGGGCTCCAAATGGTGAGATAACCCAAACTATATCTGTGAATGCGCCAGGAATGTATACAGTGACAGTAAGCAGTAATTCCGGATGTATGGGTACTGATGACTTTGTAGTGATCGGTCAAACATCTCCGGTCATTAACGTGACCAGCAATGCTACAGCCTGTAATGCTCAGGAACCTGGAGGTCCAACGACTATAATCAATTTCAATTCATTGGTTACTGGAGCTACGGGAGCGTGGGTTCAGGCTTCAGGTCCTTCAAGTGTCAATCTTGGTAGTCTTACAAATGTCAATTTCGATGGATTGAGTGCAGGTACTTATGTATTCACTTTCACTTCTAATACAGCAATTGCTCCTTGTACTAACGTATCTGATGATTTGACAGTAACCATCACAGATTGTGCATGTCCATTCATAGACCTTAATCCTGCCGCAGATTTATGTAATGATAATGGTACTATGAATCTGTCAACAGTCATCGTGGCACCTACTGCGACCAATGGTCAGTGGGCTATTCAAAATGCTCCAAACGGTTCTAATCCAGCGACCATTACAGGAAGCATATTTGATGTGACCAATGCAGATAATGGAACTTATACAATCTCCTATACTCTTTCCGGATTACCATCTTATTGTACTTCAAGTGTAACAACTACTGTAAATGTTTTGGCTACGCCTGATGCAGGTAATGCGACTGCTCCGGCTTCTTATTGCGCGGGTGAAAGTCAGGTTGTATCACTTGTTACTTTGTTATCCGGACAGGACTCAGGAGGTTCTTGGGTAGAATCATCCACTAACATGAGTACGGGTGCTGCATTCAATCCGGTTACAGGAACATTTAATGTTGTTGCCCAAGCAGCTGGTACATATACTTTTGAATATGTGGTTGCAGGTGCGGGTCCTTGTCCTGATGATGTTACAACGGTAGAAGTGGTAATTGAAAACAATCCTGTCGCAGATGCTGGTTCGCCGGCTACACTGGACTGTACTTCTCCATCAACGACTATTGGCGGTCCCAATACGAGCACAGGAAATGAATTTGTTTATTCATGGACTACCAATACAGGCGTTATCAGTGATCCTAATGATATCAGCCCAATTGCAACTGCAGGGGGCACCTATACATTAACAGTGATGAATACAATCACGGGATGTAGCGCAACAGACCAGGTCATAATTGATCAGAATGGTGATTTCCCAACTGATATAAATATTCAGGTAACATCACCTGATTGTGAAGGCGATTCTCCTGGTAGTGTGCAGGTGATTGCTGTAGTTGGTGGTACCGCTCCTTACACTTATTCACTCAACAACGCACCATCAGTTACAAATCCTGTGTTCAATAATCTACAGGCAGGAGATTATACATTACAAATTACAGATGCATCAGGATGTCAATTGACCAAGGATTTCACAATAGAAGAACTTGTTGTTGTTGATCTTGATATTGTCAACTATGTCAATGACACTTTGATCTATGCATTTGGAGATACCATCAAATTGAGTTTCTTATTTAGTGGTACTTCTGATACACCTGATTCACTAGTCTGGAGTCTCAATGACAGCATCATTTGTATCAATTGTCCAGTGTTGGAATTTGTAGCAGATCAGGCTGGTCAGATAACTCTTCAGGCTTTTGATGTGAGAGGTTGTGAAATTGAACGGACAATTTCATTCCTGGTAGTACGTGATCGTGATCTTTATATTCCTAATGTTTTTAGTCCAAATGGTGATGGAATTAATGACTTCTTCACCGTTTTTACTGACAATGATATTACAGTGACTGTGATGGAGATATATACTCGCTGGGGTGACCTTGTGTACAAAACAACCAACCTGGCTCCTAATACGGAGACAGGAAGTTGGGATGGTAGATTCAGAGGTGACAGATTGAATCCTGGTGTTTACGTCTATCGTCTTGAATTACTTCATGGTGACGGACTCGTTGAAAAATTAGCGGGAGATGTTACGATTGTGAGGTAATCATATTCAGAAAAGTTAATGTCTTTAGACATTTAAATTTATTACTTGCCCATTTCTCTTGTTTCGAGCCCTCCTTCCAATCGGAGGGCTCTTTTTCTGACACTTGTCATATTCATTATTATTTTCCCACCCTTTATGCAATAGACATATCTTTATAAATGGTGAAAGGAAATACATGACTTCATTTGCAGTTCGGAACATACTATTCTTTCTAATTGGTGTTTTAGGGTTTTCAATATCCCATCTTCAGGCTCAATGTGTGACCACTGGTGCTCAATCAATACCTGATCCTGGAACATTGACAATAGATTTTTTTGTGAATGGACTAATAGACTCTGATCTGGCAAGTCCCACGCAAGGTATATGTGGTATCCAAATTGATTTCTCACATGAATACCTGGGCGACCTAACTGCAAGTTTGATTTCTCCATCAGGTACAATAGTTCAATTGATAGGTCCGGTAACTACTGCCGGGTCTAATACCAATTTGTCACGATGGATTGTAGAATTTGTTCCCTGTGCTTCTATTGCAATGCCAGACGCTGGATTTAATTCTACCTGGTCTAACCTTGATTCATGGCAAGCACTTACAACATATACAGGAACCTACTTTCCTGCTTCAGGCTGTCTGGATGATTTTAATGCAGGTTCCGCAAATGGATTATGGCAAATCATCTTTGAAGATCACGATGCATTTCAAATAGGAATAGTCAATAGTGTCACGCTTATATTTTGTAATCCCAATGGTTTGCAATGCAATGCATGTGCTCCTAATGGTGGAAGTTTATCACCATCTTCAATGACTCTTTGTGAAGACGACTTATTAATTTCATCTGATTTAATAGTTGACTTTACCGGAAACATTCCTTCACCTGCTGAATACAATTACCAATATATTTTTTCAAATGGTAATTCGATTTTAAATGCAGGATCATCCATTACAATGTCTCCACCGCCAGGCAGTTATACACTTTGTGGATTGAGTTATCTTATTGCTGACTCTGCTCAAATAAGGACATTATTAGCTACAAGTGATTTGGCACAATTGAATCAATCCATTTCCAATGGTTCAGTTTGTGCTGATCTCACGTCTCCATGTGTGCCGGTGACAGTTATACCAATACCTGACACAGTTAAGGTCGATCATCAGTTGTGTCGCGATGAAACATATATTTATCGAAACCAACTCTACACTGTACCTGGAGTTTATCTTATTGTTGAAGATGGGCTAAATGCATGTGATAGTGTATTTAGAATAAATATCACGATGAATAATTTGAATGCAATCATCGCTACACCTGATTCCATAAGCTGCGGTGGAGGAGGGGTATTACTCGATGGAAATGCATCCGGAGGCGGTGTTGGCACAACTTTATATGATTGGATGACGCAGAATGGTGTCATCAGTGGTAATCCTTCATCAAGTCAGGTGATGGCAACCGTCCCGGGATTATACACACTCACGGTTGGTGATGGTATTTGTGAGGTAAGTTCGGATGTTGTAGTTGAAGGAGATGCTTCATATCCACTGATATTTTTGCAAGGAGGTGCGTTGACTTGTAGTAATCCTACAATTGATATTCATCCCGTTGTGATTCCAACGAATGTTTCGTATTCCTGGAGTGGACCGTTTGGATTTAGCAGTCAAACTCGTGACATTTTAGTAAACATTCCAGGTAGATATTTTCTGACTGTAATATCGCCTGCTGGATGTCAGGTTACTGCTTACAATGATATCATTTCTGATGAGGCCGGTCCGGATGCAACGATAATTGAATTTGATAGAGTTTGTCCCTATAATGCCGGGGTACTGGGTACGCAATCATCCGGAATGTTATATGAATGGGATGGACCAAATGGACCCTATCCTCCAAATCAGGCTATATTGGTTACAACAACAGGAGATTTTTCTCTTACAGTTACGAACCCTCAGAATGGATGTTCTTCAGTAGGTACGATTACATATGATCCAGACTTTACTTTACCAATCATTATTTATTCCGGATTAGAC
>JALYSC010000158.1 GCA_030855005.1 Bacteroidota bacterium
CCATTCACATCTTCAATTACTAAAGCATATTGGCCAGCTGGTAATTGCTGAAAAGATATACCTGTTACAAATGGCTGATTATTTAAGCTGTACTGATAAGGTGGGGTTCCGCCACTCACTTGGTTGATGTTGATCATTGCATCCTGCTGTCCGAAACAGGAAGGATCCTGTGCATTGATTAATGCACCTGTAGGAGGATCTGTCTGGGCAGTAATGTCGATAGAGGCAGTTTGAACACAACCCGTATATAAGTTTGTGATGGTTAGCTGATACATTCCTGCCTGATCTATGGAAGGCTGCAATGTATTTTCATTTCCGTCCACAACAATTCCAGGGCCTGCCCATTCAATATCATATTCAGTCCCTGATGATGAGCCTGTAGCATCCAGGCTTTGTATGGGAGCTGCACAATCCAAAACAGTACCATCTTCAATTGTAGCAACAGGTAATGGATTAATCCAAACTGAAGCAGAAACTGAATCATCCGGGCATACTCCATTTGAATTCACTGTGTAGAGAAATAAATAAAGATGCGGAGTTTGATTTACGATATTAAACGTTCCATTAGCAGCATTGAAAGCACCACCCTGTGAAGGGGTAGAAGACCATTCTGTCCAGGTTCCATTCGGATCTTCACTGACAATCATATCAGTAAGATCGACTACCCGATTTTCAAGATGACAAAATTCCAGATCAGCTATAAACAGACCGGCAAATACTTTTGCATCCACCTGAACAGTAACCTGAAAATCTAATGGGCAACCGGGAGGCGGTTGGGTAGTTAATGCGAATTCAAAAACATAATCTCCGGGATCGCCGTTAGCAGCATTAAAAATCGAGCCATTAAGTGTTGCCGGATTAGTTCCTGCAGGAGATTGGATTAAAGACCATATTCCATTTTCATTTGTGTTTTGTAATGATTCAAGGTCAAGTGTTGCACTTGAATTACACAAAGGTTCCGGATTAATAAAAAATACATCCGGACAAGTACATTCCAGAATTGTTATAACGACATCGTAAGATGCTTCCGGACAAGGATCAGTCGCTGAATTTGTCGTATAAATAAAATTGTAATCACCAGCCGGAATGTTATTAAAATTGAGATTATCAAATAATCCAACCGCTCCGGAATTATCAACATCCTGCCAGTTACCATTTACATCACCTGAATTAATCAGGCTGAATAAATCGATGATGGATCCACCTGCAGTTGTATTGCAAAGTGACGCGCTTGTCTGAACTACAGCAGAAGGAGGT
The DNA here is from genome assembly GCA_030855005.1 of Bacteroidota bacterium. Taxonomy (GTDB): domain Bacteria; phylum Bacteroidota; class Bacteroidia; order Chitinophagales; family Saprospiraceae; genus Opimibacter. The sequence continues at coordinate 1,258 of JALYSC010000158.1, forward strand.
AAAACTTCAGTTACAGCGACAGCAGAAGATCCGAAGCATCCCTGACCATCACTCACAGATACCTCATAGATACCGGTTGAATTAACATTTAGAGTTTGATTCATTGAGCCATCTGACCAAACATAGGTAGCAAATCCTGAACCTGCATTAAGTGTTGTATTTCCATTTTCGCAGAATGCTGGTGTACCTGTAATAATAGGCGTTAGCGAAGTGCTCTCAGTTACGTTGACAGAACCAGAACCCGCACATCCGTAACTATCAATAATGTCAACAGTATAAAATCCTGGAGTTGTAACTACAATAGTTTGTGTAGTAGAATCAGTGCTCCAGTCATAACTGATATAACCGTTGCCTGCATCAAGTGTTGTATAACCACCAATGCAATAGGTGCTGGATCCACCAATCGTTACAATCGGGTTTAGATGTTCTATTGCTGTTACATTGGTCGATCCACTGCATCCATCTGCATCTGTTACAATCACTCCTATATTTCCTTCGTCAACAACTGAAATTGTCTGTGATGTTTCACCTGAAGACCACAAATAAGACACATAGCCACTGCCGGCATCTAATGTTGTAGATGAGCCTTCACAAAATTCTAGTGAGCCGCTAATAACAGGTGTCAAAGAAGCATTTTCGGTTACATCAAATGAAGCTATTGCTGTACAGGTATTAGCATCGGTTACTGTAACGATATAATTTCCTGTGGCGGTTACTGTCAGTATCTGACTAGGGCTTCCATTATTCCATAGATAAGTTGTGTATCCTGATCCTGCATCGATAGTTGCTGAAAAGCCTGTACAAAAAGTACTCTGACCAGTAATGACTGGCTGTGGAAGTGCATTAATTGTCACACTTGTATTAGAAGGAGACGACTGACAACCATCAACATCAACGATAAGCTGATAAGATCCTGAAGAGACTACATCCGTTGGATTTTGACTGGATGATTGATACCCATTTGGCCCCGTCCAAATGTAACTAATGATATTACCGGTAAACGTAGTATTTCCAAATAAATTAACAGCTTCTCCTGTGCAGTAAGGTCCTGTATTGGTAGCCATTGCATCAGGAGCCGTACTGAAGACAACCTGTGTCTGCGACATTGTAGAACTACAAGTGCCTGAAGAAACTACCAGAGAATAAATTCCGGCAACAGTTGCATCAGCAGGATTTTGAATATCTGAAGTGTAACCATTCGGTCCGCTCCAAGCATAGGATACATTTCCTGTTGCACTGGTGCTGCCAAGGAGTTGTATTTGCTCACCATTACAATATGGTCCGCCATTGAGTGCCACTGCATCGGGTGTAGAAGTCAAAGTAACTATCGTCGTAGCAGGTAATGAAGGGCATCCATCTACGACAACAGTAAGGATATAAGTGCCGCCATCTACAGCGTTAAGCGGATTCTGAATATTCGATGTGAATCCATTTGGTCCCGTCCATTGATATTCGATCTGTATTCCTGTATCATCTGTGTCTCCAATCAATATGATGGGTTGGCCTGCACAGAAGGGACCTAAATTATCCGCAATAGAACTGGGTGTTGGTATGACAGTGAAATTGGCAAAGTCTGTGTCTTCACAATCATTGTTATCTATGTAAGTGTAACTAACCTGATAGGTGCCTGGTGGAATAGTATTTGGATATAATTCACCTGAAGGATCTACGTATGTTCCGAAATATTCACCACCCGGAGGATTTGCATTCAGGGTGAATAATTCAAGCGTCTCACAGATAGGTCCAGGATCGACAATTTCTACTTCAGGGTTAGCATGACTGGTGACAGTAATGGCAGTGGAAAAGGTGCAACCATTTGCATCAGTAACAGTCACAGAATACACACCGGTTATAGGTGCATCAAAAGTTGGGTCCTGCCCAAGTCCTTCAGGAGTGCTCCACATATAGGTATATCCTCCGGCGCCACCACTACCTGTTGCAGTGAGTAGTACTGAGCCTTCACTATCACAAAATTCTGCAGGGTCGGGACTGATGGATACGTCCGGGATATCGTACACTTCGATTTCCATGGACTCCGCATTGGTACAGTCATTAAGATTAGTGTAAGTGTAAGTAACAATATGAATACCGGGTCCCTGAAGGGTTGGATTAAATGCATTGCCATTATTATCGCCGCTCCATGTTCCACCACCCGGAGAAGCAGCTAAAGGAAAGGTTGCATCATTCGTACAGAAAGGTCCGATCTGCGGGATGTTAATGACAGGTAGTGGGTGTACGATCAAATCAATTTGATCTTCACCAAAACAGGTGTCTTCTTCGACGCGAAGGGTATAAGTTATGATACCATTAAATCCTGCAGGTAAGTCGATGGTGGGATCAGCTATATCGGGATCACTTAAAAAAGCAATTCCGCCATTTGTTGCTGTCCAGGAATAGGTTTCGTTCCCATTATTACCTATGCTTTCCCCATTTAGAGAGATATTTTGATCACCTTCGCAGGCATTGATATCGGTACCCGCGATGGCATTGAGTGCGCAGGGTGGTACTGCATTACAGTTTAAATATTCAGCAGCAGATTCAGTCCAGTTGAGGATGAATCCATCCATAGTCCCGAGCCAATTATCGATCATCAAATAAAATCCCTGTCCAGGTTGAACCTGAAGTGTCATGACAAAACCATCTCCGGTGCCGGGTCCTTCAGAAAGGTCCGTAGTTCCCATACCCATACCGGTTTCAGGGCAAAACCCGCATTGGGCACTGGAAGAAGAGCATCGAATTGGAAATCCCAGATCTCCGCAGGTCGCATTGGGTCCATAAAGGGCCCAGTCATAATCTTCTCCCAAACCACCATTGGGATGAATAACAAATCCAAGGGTAAGTCCCGGAGGAGCTGTAGGGTCTATTTGGAAATAATACCACGCCGAGTTTTGTTCGAGCGCTGTGATACAGCCGGGTTCATTATCCGGATCGGCGTAGTCATCATGACCGGGGCCATTGGGATTGAAAGCAAGATCAGTATTGTCACAAACGACTACGGCTTGCGAACAATCATTAATCTGGGCGTGGCCAGCCAGTGAAAGGACAAGCAGGAAGGCGATTGGAGCGGATGCAATTAGTCTCATTGTCTTCCTTAAAGGTAAAAATTTATGGAGGGAAATGGAAGGGTAAAATCATGGGATGGAAGTGGACTAACTTTGAAGGCAAACTTTGAACCTCAATTGTGAATAACCTGGCTGAGTTTATACGGATTCGTCCCGCAACTGCTGAAGACAAAAACTTCATTATTTCGATGATTCCTCGCCTGACAGCATTCGGGCCACCACACTGGCGGGATGTGAAGTCAATGACATCACTCGATACGCAGGTCATCCTGGAGTCCCTCCATCAGGAACAGGATGGGACCGCAATATTTATTGCCGAAGATGAGAATCATCAGCCTCTAGGCCTGATTCATCTTTTCATGGGCAGTGATTATTACCAGAAAACTCCGCATGCTCATATTTCTGACCTCATTGTTGCAACAGGTGCAGAAGGTCGTGGAGTGGGGGAGTCGTTGATGCAAGCTGGAGAAACCTGGGCAAAAGATCATGGATTTCATTGGCTGACCTTAAGTGTCTTTGCACAGAATGTCCGCGCACGAAAGCTGTATGAGCGGATGGGATTTGGGGAGGATATAGTGAAGTATGTGAAAGAATTGTGACTTCCCATCTTAGGCGAATCGTACACTAAAGTTATTTATAGGCTTTACCTATCAATAAGCGTTCACAAATCTTTGATTTGAATCCAGAAAGAACATAAGAGTACGTAAAAGTTATTTAAAGGCTTTGCCTTTAAAATTGCGTTCACAAATCTTTGATTTGAATCCAGAAGGATCATAATCGTACGCTCTAGTTATTTAAAGGTTAAGCCTTTAAAATTGCGTTCCCAAATCTTTGATTTGACTCCAGTAAAATCATAAGCGTATTTAGGATCATACCACTCACTATTTGCACTCACTCGCAAAACAAAGTTTTGCTGACGCCCCAGCGTAGGCGGAGCCTACGCTGAACTTTGCGTAGTTTAATTTATCCTAGCTTAATATCAAGGTCTAACAGATCAACTTTAATTAAGCCCTGCCGATTGCAATAATTTCTTGCACTACTGTAAAGCCAGTCTTCGGGAGATTCTACCCAACCTGCACGAACAGGGTTGACATGAATGTAATTTAGTTTCTGGAAAATAAATTTACTGGATACCAACATTACAGGATGATTATCATGCATCCAAAACTGGTGATCACTACTTCTTTGGTGGGCTCTGGCAGCAAATTCAAATCTTTTGTCTAGCCAATTTCTTCTGCTTTCTAAATGAAGGTTGATGAGTTTTAGTGATTGAGAAGCAGTATGTCTTTTAAAATCCCGAATAATATCTGATAAATTATTTCTGTCAGAACTTATAATTGCATGCATATGATTTGTCATGACAACATATCCCCATAAGCGTAAACCTTTATTTGCGATGCAGTATTTCAGGCTTTCAATAATTATATCCCTATATATCTTCCTTGAAAAAATATCAACCCAATCCACAACAGTGAACGTAACAAAATACAATCCTGATTGATCTTCAATTTTATAAGCAGGGCACATGCAATAGAGTTATGCCCAAATATAAAGTTGATCTCATTATCTATCCATCCTTTATACGTTTACTTACGTATAAAACAATTCCGGCGTTTGACACAGGCTTTGCCTGTGTCTATTATGTTCACAAATCTTTGATTTGAATCCAGAAGCAGCATGGAATCGTATTGGAAATCATGATCGTACCCTACTTTAATTTGCCTCCAGAAGGAGCATAAATCGTATTGAAGATCATGATCGTACCTTACTTTAATTTGCCTCCGGATGGAGCATAAATCGTATTGAAGATCATGATCGTACCTTACTTTGATTTGACTCCGGAAGAAACATGCCCCGTATTGCGGATCATGCGCTTACCTTTAGTGCTCACTAGATGCACTCCCACGCAAAACAAAGTTTTGCTGAAGCTCCAGCGTAAGCAGAGCCTACGCTGCACGAGTGCGTTCAATATTCAATGATTTCGGTATGAAATAAAATTATCTCGACGTAATCCATGCTGTTGAACTAGTGTTTCACAATTACCATAAAAGATTCTCTGGAGCTGGAATTTTCAATAGTAAGGATGTACAAGCCGTCAGGATGATTTGCAACATTGATACTTCCGTCAAAATGTCCATGGGAAATTAATTTTCCATCTAATTGTGAGAGAGTATATGTTTCATTCCCAAGCAGTTCCTTTTTTACAAATACCTGGTCTTGCGCAGGATTAGGATAAAGGAGGCTAGCAGATACATTGTGAGGATCGGATACTGCGGTTTCTGTCAGACTTAAGATAGCATTGTAGATATCAAGCTTACCATGACCCCAGCGCGGGCTTCCTTCAGGAGGAATAGCACCAGTCAATGCGTCCCGTAAAGCATATTCCTGAAGAATACTTTTTACTTCTGCCGGCGACAAATCAGGATTGGCTTCCAGTAATAAGGCAATAGCTCCTGTTATCATTGGCGCACTCATGCTTGTGCCACTAAGCCTGATAAACTTATAGGTCCTGTTATTAAATGACAGCTGTGTGACACCGGTGACATTTTCAATTGCATAGGAATTAAATGAAGAACAAATGTCCTGACCCGGTGCCGAAATATCCGGCTTCATGAGG
>JALYSC010000159.1:0-1073 GCA_030855005.1 Bacteroidota bacterium
GTGGAGTACTACCTTGATCGATACATCATCCTCCATGATTCCATTGAAGCTGCCGTTACAAATGCACGTGTTGGCAATGTAAGAATGCAGCTGCGGGAACAAGAAAATATCAACACCATTAAGTTCCTCAATAAGGAAAAACACAAAATAGCCCTTACCCGGAATTTCATTCTCATCTTCATCATCCTGTTTGCGCTGCTTGGGTTTCTCATCCTCAACCGGCAGAAGCTCAGGCTGAAAGTTCGCCGGCATGAGGCACTTGAAGCCAAACGGCTCGCAGAACAAGAAGCTATCAGCGCGAAAGAACAACTCCGGCTATACACCCATAACCTTTTTGAAAAAACATCACTTGTTGAAAACCTGCAGGCTAAATTACTAGAGCGTGAAATGAATGAAGAGCAAAAGAACCATATCACGGAGCTCTCGCGACATGCTATTCTGACAGATGCAGATTGGGAAAATTTTAAGACTCTCTTCGAAAAGGTATACCCTGCATTCTTTTATCAGCTTCGGCAAAGGGTACCTGATCTCACCACTGCCGATCAGCGTATGGCCGCCATGTCCAGGCTCCAGATGTCAAATAAGGAATCTGCTACTTTGCTGGGCATAGCACCCAATAGTGTGATTAAAGCCAAACAGCGCCTCCGACATCGCCTCGGCCTCGAACCTGAGGCAGATTTAGAGACGCATTTCACCCAGTCAAAGGATTTTACCTGATCTCAAAGGGTTTCTATCCCCTTTATTCTCAAAGACTTGTATCCTTTGTCACCATTCTGTCCATAGGTTGTCATGCTTTTGTACACAGGCTGTCACACTATTGTACACAGGAGTTTCTTGGCAGGCCATTCCTACCCCTTTACATTTATCCGGATGCAAAAATTATCGCTGTTGAAACGGAAAGATTTCATTACCTATCTCTTGATCTTGCTGGTGACGATCGTACTGATCGCAATGACCATTTATTTTAGTCACCTCCAGATTCAACAACTCAGCAAAGAATTCCCCCGGCTCGGATCGATCGATTGCATCTACCCATTCTGTATAACCACGCTGTCTTAATTCCAACATCATGA
>JALYSC010000159.1:1083-6935 GCA_030855005.1 Bacteroidota bacterium
GGCATTGGAACAACTACACCTAATGAGAGTGCTGCACTGGACATCTCCAGCACCACAAAAGGACTCCTCTTTCCTCGCATGACCACAATACAACGGAATGCTATTGTGGCTCCTGTAGCAGGATTGCAGATCCTCAATCTGGATGACTATTGCCTTGATGTCTACAATGGCATCGGTTGGATAAAAAATTGCGGCTACAAAATGACCGGTACCGATACAGCAGAATTATCCATCACTACTGTGGCCTCTTTTGGGGGTGTAGCTCGCGACCATGCAGCAGGGTTTGCTATTGGATCAAAAGGATATGTTGGTACTGGGTTTGATGGCACAAACAAAAAAGATTTTTGGGAATATAACCCAGCTACCAACGTGTGGACCCAGAAAGCCGACTTCGGTGGTACAGCAAGATCCGGAGCTGTCGGTTTTGCGGTGTCGACCAAGGGATATATCGGCACAGGACTCGACGGCGCATTTAAAAATGATATGTGGGAATATGATCCCACGCCAAATACATGGACGCAAAAAGCCAATTTGCCTGCAAGCGGAAGAACGGACGCAACTGCGTTTTCAATTGGAACCTATGGATATGTGGGACTTGGTTATAATGGAGGCACGAACACTATGTACCAGGATATGTATGAATTTAATCCGGCGACCAATTCCTGGGGAACAAAGACAAATTGCCCGGCCAAGATGCATAATTTGATTTCTTTTGCCTCATCCACATTAGGTTACTTAGGCATCGGCGAACTTAGGAGTACATTTTTTGGCGATTATCTGTCCAATTTTTTTTACCAATTCAATCCGGCAGGACCTGGTACATGGACGCAAATGCCAGATTTCCCCGGATCGGTAAGATGGAATGCTGTTGCAGTGGGAATTAATAACATAGGGTATGTGACTACCGGAAAAAACTACTCGGCTACCTATTTCAGTGATGTCTGGCAATTCAATACGAATAGCAATACGTGGGCTCCAATGCCGGATATCAGCACTGCTGGACGGGCACGCGCAGTGGCCTTTGCAGTAAATGGTGCCATGTATGTGGGTACCGGCTACGATGGCGCCTATAAATCAGATTTTATCAAATATGAGCCCTATCCGATCGGACCTGTATATGAAAATACACTTGATGTCATGGCCGCTGGTGGTATTTCCGATGGCATCTGGACAAAGGAATTCAACAAAATATCAACAGACAATCGAATCAATATCAATACAGACTTGCGATCGCTGACTCATCCTACGGATCGACCGTTTTACCTGACCGGCAACCTGGGGTACAGCTCGAATGGTGTTGAATTCTGCCGCAATGATGGAAGACAGGGAATTGGTTTCGGATATGGATTTATCTATGCTGCAGGAACTGATGCTACAGTGGATTTGGGAATAACGGCAAAGGGATCCGACGGGGATTTGCTGTTTTATACTAATAATGCAGAGAGATTCAGGATCACTCCGTCAGGTAACGTGGGTATTGGAGTCTTCCCCCATGCTGCATTACAATTTTCAAATTCAGTTGCCAACAGGAAGATAGTGATGTATGAATCGGCTAATGATGACCACCAGTTTTTTGGATTTGGTATAAATAACAACATCCTCCGATATCAGGTCGGAGCAACTAGTACTGATCATGTCTTTTATGCAGGTGTAAACGGAACTACGTCTAATGAACTCATGCGGATCAAAGGCAATGGTACGGTTGGCATCGGAACAAATAATCCGGCTACCAAGCTGGAGGTAAAGACTACAGCAAACCAATATGGCTTTTCTCATACTGACGGAAATGTACAACTGTCCTCATATACAGGTCTCGGAGGTGAGATTGGAACCGTCAGCAATCACTCCCTTTATCTCTATGCTAACAATGCATTGGACCAGTTTCAGTTGATGCCAAATGGGAACGTCAGCATGGGCCAACCCAATCCGTTAAACAAACTGGATATCCGTTCAGGTGCAGCCCGAACCGGAACACATGCAACAGGTTTGGCCATGTACCTCACCGGTGACCTGCAGTCGGCAAGTGGCGGTTTAGAAGTCAGGCATGCTAATGGAACGCAAGGCATTGGCATTGGTCTTAATACTATTTATGCGACCGGTTCTAATGCCGATCAGAATCTTTCGCTAGCAGCTAGAGGAACTACGGGTGCACTTCTTTTTCAAACCAATAATGTGGACAGAGTACGGATCAATGGCAGTGGAGAAGTGGGTATAGGGTTATCCAATCCGCTCAACAAACTGGATGTTGCTTCGGGAGCAGCACGAACAGGTTCTCATGCGTCTGGTCGGCCCATGTATATCACGGGATCATTATCAGATGCTGCCAATGGTGTTGAGATCAGAGATGCTGACGGGGCTCAGGGCATAGGATTGGGTAGAAATACCATTTACGCAGCCGGTTCATCGGCTGACCAGAATATTGGTCTTGCTGGCAAGGGCACTGGAGGAAACGTGTTGTTTACTACCAATAACACAGAAAGAATGCGAGTAAACGGCGCAGGTCAGGTGGGTATCGGTACAATGTTTCCACATGCACAGCTCCAATTAGCTACATCAGTTGCCAATCGAAAAATTATTCTGTATGAAGTAGCTGACAATGATCATCAGTATCACGGTTTTGGTATCAATGGCGATGGTGCACTTCGCTATCAGACTGCTAATACATTAAATGATCATGTTTTTTATGCATCCACTTCCTCGACCACCAGCAATGAACTCGCGAGAATAAAAGGAAACGGCAACCTCGCTGTCACAGGCATTATTGAAACTGAAGCCTTTATCGCTCCGACCCTGCTAAACACTTTTACAGTCTATGGCGTTGGCTATGCATCCCCAGGATACTATAAAGATAAAATGGGTCGTGTGCATTTACGCGGTCTTGTCGCTAACGTCAACAATCCAGCGGGACTCGTCATTTTCACACTGCCTGTAGGTTATCGTCCGGCAACCAGTGGCATTCTTATATTCCCCACGTTAAACAATAGTTCAATTTGCCGGATTGATATCCTTGCCAACGGGAATGTCGTTGTAAATTTTGGCGCATCTGGCTGGGTGAGTCTTGATGGAATTGATTTCAGGGCAGATTGATGGAATGAATCTACCTCTACCAGAAGTGAGAAAGACGAGAGATGTAAGACATAAGATGCATGACTAAATGATCCGGTTATTTTTCTTACCGCTGATCATCGCCTCACTATGCCGATGAAAAGCCTGGAAGCAAAATTACCTGCAGCTCTCTTTCAACGGATCCATCGATCCCACATCTTCAATCTTTCAAACGTCGATGAAGTGTCCGAAGGGTATGTTTTAATTGGCACTGTTAAATTATCAATAAGCCACAACCTGCGGGATGAATTTCTGAGACGATTTCGCATTGTATAGTTTCGGCACAGAAACTAGAACGAGATTAAAATAACTTTTAATCGTTGTCTCTAATCATTAGAAAACAAAGCTATGATGGAAACTTCAACTCCTAATTGTCGGAACCGCAGAGATCCCTGTTCATACTTATCCTGATACTCTGTAATTGAATGATTATATACCCCGTGCAATCCTGCCCAAAGTTGTGGGGTGATACTGTAGTCCAATCCGGTTGATAAGGTGAGATCAAAATTGTACTTGCTGATTCCAACAATGAAGATGTTCTTTTCGAGTATCCGTTTATTACAATTGAATCCAAATTCCAATGGAATGAATACTTTTTTCCTGACAGGAAGGCTATGAGAGTATGAAGTTGATATTTGTAAATACTCATATGGTACGCTAACATTAGTAAAATCCTGGAGAGGATTCCCGCCAAAAAGATCTTCATACGTGCTTACATCCAGCTTTCTCCCATTTTGATGTCTGCCAATACCTATTTTGAAAAGGTGTCTACTGTCTAACTGATAAACAAGACTAATCACGGTACTGGAGGTCATTGTGTTTTGCTCGCGATCAATTCTATACCAAGAGATGCCTCCTGATCCAATCAACATCCCAGCATTATAATTAACGAACTGTGTGCGGGTAATCTCTAATCCAAATGAGGATTGTGCCCCGGCATCCAGAACCATCAGCATAAAAAAAGCAGAAACGGTTTCATTAATTTCGGTTGTATTTCAAAGAGATATCATTAACCTAATTCGCTGCTTTATGATCTTAGTGATCTTTGATTTTAAACGCGCATCAAGAACTTTTTTCTACCACAAAGTTCACAATGGGAAGACACAAAGGTCACAAGGTCTTTAATAGTGTACTTCGTGAATCCTTGGTGTCCTTTGTGTTAAAATGAGTGCAGTGAGTTTTATTTTGCAAAATTCACATAGGAAAAACACAAATCAACATCAGGATGTAGTACCATCTCTGAATCCTTCGATCAAATTACTTCACTTGTGATGGCCTGAAATAGGTTGACTTCTTTCACCATCCGAGATAATAATCTTTCTCAAGCCATTCCGGCCATTGCTTTCCAAAATGTTCCTGCAGCATAAGTTCTGCGACACAAAGTGCTCCTTCCACCCAGCCTTGTTGCGCAGAATATGCCTCACCACAGATAAATACATTTTCCTTACTCATCGGACGACGCATAAACGGCATCACATCTTTTACACAATAACCTGCCTTCCATGCATGATATCCTCCGCCAAACGGATCTCGCGTCCAGTCTTTATACCAGGTGACATATGGATCCGGAATGTTTTTGGTGTTGTGTACTTCTTTCAACTGATGCATGATCTCATTAATCATGATTTTAGTTGCCTGCACATTCGTGAGTTGTCTGAGCCCTTCAGCTTCTTCAGCATCCGTTTTTTCAGTAATTCTCACTTTAAATAATTCGGGATGTTTGGATAAGCCTTCCCAAAAAGGTACTGTACTCATATCATTGTAGGAGCCCAGCAACAACGAGTGACCATCTGATGGATCAGTACCGAAGTAATAACATTGCCGCATGGGAAGATCTGTAATCGAATGGCCATAACTCATCTCTCCCAAGTCTCTCCACCATGGATATTCAAAACCCAACAGGATCTTGTATGAAGGCTCCATGATCACCGACTCCATGTTATAGCGAAGCAGTGGCTGCCGGTTTGTATCAAAGAAAAAATTGTACTGATCAAGCAACTCAAGCGAACGACGCGGCATGGCAAGTATAATATTGTTTGCATACGCTCTCCACTTTGTCAGCGTGGGCACATGCAGAAACTTTAATTCATACCGAAAATCTGTTCTATCCTTCGGCCGGCGGAAATTCATCAATTTACTTTCCATCCAGATCGATGCCCCATCTTGCTTAAGATAATCATCCGCCAGGGAGTATGCGATCTTATCAAAACCATTCTCAATAGTTTTATACACAGCAGCATTGGTAGAAAAATCACCAACCATGTACGGAAATGCTTCAGCCGCATTCCAGTTGATTGTATTAGAGTAATAACCTCCTGCATCCGAAAGGAAATTATATCCTTCCTGAGATATACGGTCCTTGATCAGATTCCAGAATCCAATGTCATTTACTTTATTTCCTTGATAGGGTCCTTCAAAATGATAGGTGAGATTGGGCTTGATCTCATTCCAGTCTTTTGCAGATAGAGAAAATGTATAATTGTATTTGGATAGATTGGCCGTCTTGCCGGGAAAATTTGAAACAAACCAAGGGTCAGCCATCAGCACTTCATACACAATCCTATTAAACAACTGATTGGCACTGAAGCCGCGATCTTTGTTGTTGAGAATATACCTTGTATTGAGTCGCTTTCCTCGGCGCTGATATTCCGCCCATGAATTTATTCTCAATCGTTGCTTTCTCAGATATGCGATGAGGTGTTCATCAGCACCCATTGGAAAATCAACTGCGGTGAGATCCTTTTTAA
>JALYSC010000574.1 GCA_030855005.1 Bacteroidota bacterium
TTGCATAACAAATTATTTCCTTCATAAGTAATAACCGGTGCTACACTGTCAGGATCTTTTATAACTTCAATTGGAAGTGATATCGTCAGGCACGCTTCATCATCCAGATAGGTAACAAAATAGAGACCAGCTTCCTTAATTACTATTGAATCTGTTGTTTCACCAGTACTCCATTGAACACCTCCATGAATACCGACATGTAACACAAGAGAATCTTCATTACATAAAACTGCCAGCTCGTCAAATATTTTTGCACCTATATTCTGGCAACCTAGTTGATCTATTCGCCATGTTTGATCAACATCCAAATTTGTGTAAGTTTCACGTGATCCATCAGGCCATCTTACGACGAGGCTATCAAAAGAAGTTTCGTCTCCCAATCCAAAAATGATACCATGACTGTTAGATACACCATACTGTTCTCCTCCGCGCACATCGCGCACTTGAATGCCCCAGTCTCCGTAGAGTGAAGCAACAGCACCAACTGCGGTACGCTTATTAATATCCATCAATGTGAGGCCAAGGAAATGATTATCATTTACTTCATTCATAAAAAGAATGTCTTCTTTTTGCAAATCAGGATTATTAAAAGGAATCACTGTTGAAGCGTAAACATCAGTGAATCCATCATTATTGAGGTCACCGAGAGAAAATGTACCAAATATCTGAGCTCCAAAAGGTTCTTGCCTCGTGAACGTTTTGTCACCATTGTTATGATAATAATCAACTCTGTCACCTGACACAAGGATATCCTGAAAGCCATCGTTGTCCAGGTCTCTAAACATACCCTGCAGAGGCACACCTCCGATATTGAGACCGCTTGAAAGTGTGATATTGATGAAGGTATCGTTGTCAATATTTTCATAAAGTTCGCAAACAGTATTGTGCTGAGTCATGAAACAATCCAGGTCTCCGTCATTGTCCATATCACCGAAATCTGCAGTCCATGTTTGATGACCTACAGCCAATCCATAACTTGATGCATCCTGCGTGTAATGATTTGTACCATCATTGACAAAAAGAGCGTTGATACGGCGAGGGTCATTTGGGTTATTGACGCCTTGGCGACATTTCGCTATATAGAAGTCATTGTCACCATCCATGTCAAAGTCCGTATAAACAGAACCGTAGTTACCAGAGTTATCAGATGGTGGAACTGTAGCAAAGTCGAAAAAATCCTCACGGACGAGATTACCTGTTCCGTCATTCATCATGGAATAATTGGCTCCATTATCATTGAGCATCACAACATCTAACCAGCCATCACCATTAAAATCTCCGGCGGAAGCACCCTGAGAGAAAAAGGGAGTTACGGTGTTATATACCAGGTTAAACTCATAGCTATTGGGTACTGCGTACAACATTTTAATTCTGTCATAAGAACCGACTGTAAAAATGTCATTAGCCCCGTCGTTATTGAAGTCTGCGATGATAATGTCATTCTGTTCTCCAAGGTCGATATTTACAGGTGCCTTATAACGTACAAAAGGTCGTGACGGATCAGGGGTTTGATATTGGATATTGAGAACTGTGCCTTTGTTCATCGAAACGATGTCATCCAACCCATCGCCATTCATATCGGCGATAGCGATCGGGACAGCACTATGAAAATCCCTGTCAGCCAGCATATCTCTCCTGTCAGTAAAGGACTGAGATTGCAGCAAACATGGAAACATGAGACCGGAAAGGAATAAAATGTAAGTTCTTCTCATAGAGATAGCATTGAAAGGATTTGATGTACGACAAATTTAATAATTAATATTGCCCCGAATGGTCAAAACCTATACCGGCATCAGCTTTTTAAGGCATCTTCTGCAATCTACCGGATGGTCAAGATTTCATTCTCCGTATTTGTTTCAATTATTTCAGTATTGCTGTGACGAAAAAAATACAATGCCGGAGTTTGAAATGATCGAGGAAAAAAGAAGGCAACTTCGGGCTTCAAACGATGTAATTGTAAGAAGAGATTACGGTGCAGGCAGTCTTCAGATTAGAGGATCTAAACAACGTGTGAGTTCTATTGCTTCGCATGCTCTTAGTCTGCAATTCCAATGTCGGTTTATGGCAAGGCTCGCAAAATTTACTACGCCTGATCGCGTACTTGAACTAGGGA
>JALYSC010000575.1 GCA_030855005.1 Bacteroidota bacterium
GGGCAGATCAAAGCGCAGCGGATACTTCGACAAGCTCAGCACGAGGATCCCGCCATTTCATCTTAGAAATGATTGGGAAGACGGATGGTAACAAAACCTTTCTACAAAGAGTATTTAGTTATTAATAGGTCAGTTAATGCCAGGATCCAGAAAATAAAACTTGTCCAGAAAAGATTGGCGAAAGGCAGGTTATATGTATAACTCCCAGAAGATCAGCTTTTATTGAATAAAATAAATGAAGAATTGAGAAGATTATAATTTGAATGGATTGCCTGGAGCAATTAATATTCATCTTCTGGCGCAATAGGTACTATTTTTGCATCTTGTTGCTTATAGAAGCTCCAAATATTTCATCCATCAATGATGAATGAAAGTTTTACCATTACCTCTTTAGTTTATGGAAAAAATTTGCCGAAATCTGGAGGCACTCCTTTTTAAAAAGTCTATGTTGACGTGTCTCCTGGTGGCACTTGTCTTTTATATTGGTTGTACCTACGAATATGAGGATACATTGGACCTCCTTCTGACCGATGCAGTCCGAACCCACTCCAATACCGGCAGCCTTGACGGATATGTCCTTCCTTCCAGCAATGATTATGCTTCACTCCCTAATCAGGACATTAAAAATCCTGTCACACAAGCCAAAGTAGACCTTGGAAAGCTTTTATTTTTTGAGACTGGCATTGGAGTGGAACCGAAATATTCAGTGTCCATGCAGGCCTATTCCTGTAGCAGTTGCCATATTCCGTCACGTTCCTTCACCGCCGGCCGTTTTCAGGGTATAGCCGATGGTGGCGTAGGATTTGGCATAAGTGGAGAAGGGCGTAAGAAAAACCCTTTGTACCTGGGCTCTGAAGTGGATGCTCAAGGCGCAAGGCCATTGCCTGTAATCAATACCACTTTTATCACGAATGCACTTTGGGCTGGCACCTTCGGATCATTTGATGTAAATGCCGGAACTGAATCTGTTTGGAATCAGGATACCTTGGTGGAAATCAATTTTAAAGGCCTAATGGGTCTGGAGGCCAATAATGCAAGGGCATTAGTGGTGCACCGGCAGATGATCAACAAGGCGGTGACAGATTCACTTGGCTATACAGCAATGTTTGATGCTGCATTTCCCGAAATCCCGGAAAACGAAAGATACACCAGGCTGACCGGCTCATTTGCGTTAGCAGCTTATCTGAGGACGATCATTACAAATCAGGCTCCTTTCCAATTTTGGCTGAAAGGCGATCTTTCTGCCATGAACGATCCGGAGAAGCGAGGTGCCATATTGTTTTTTGGAAAAGCAGGTTGTGTCCGGTGCCATAACAGCCCTTCTTTAAATGCTCTCCCTCATAAATTTTATGCGCTGGGTGTCCGCAATCAATTTCAAACCGGATATCATGTCTTTCGTACTGACCGGTTTGACAAGCGAAATCTCGGCCGCGGTGGATTTACCGGAAGGGATGAAGACAGACACAAATTCAAAGTGCCACAACTATACAACCTCAAAGATTTTGGCTTTTATTTTCATGGCTCAAGTAAAACAACACTTCGCAGCGTAGTCGAATATTTCAATGAGGCGGTTCCTGAAAATCCCGATGTACCTGTTACATATCTTGCACCGTATTTCAAACCCCTTTATCTGAATGAAGATGAAATAAACGATCTGGTTGAATTTCTTGAAAACGGATTATATGATCCTGATATGTCACGGTATGCCCCGCTTCATACATTAACTGGAAATTGTTTCCCTGACAATGATCTGCAGGCTCAAATCGATTTAGGGTGTAATTAATTCAATTCCATTTCTTTTTTTATCTGTCCCTATTTTTCAAATCGATTAAAGCCTGGCGACAAAAGGTTTGTAAAAAGTGTCTTCTGAAAAACAATAATCCGGGAAATACATATTTTATAATTCTGCTGATTCAAATGGATTTTTAGAAAATATCACGGGTTGGGTCATAACGTCTATCTTTGCAGTGCTGTACAGATGATTGCATAGCCACATTTATTTAAACAAAGAATATGAAACAGTCACCATTTAAATTCCAGGGTAATAACACAGTAAAGGCGAAAAAAGCCAAATTGGAAGAGAACAAAACTGTGGGTGATACGCCCAATAAA
>JALYSC010000160.1 GCA_030855005.1 Bacteroidota bacterium
CCACAAGGATGTTATTACATCAGACCAATTGCATCTGGCGCGTTTCTGGCCTAATCCTGCAAATGAAAATTTGAATATCAGTTTTATTTCAAAAGACATTTCACCTGCTCAACTTCGGATGCTTGATTTAATGGGTCAAGAGTTAATGGCAGATGAGTTTGTTGCAACTATTGGTCTGAACAAACACAGTGTGAAATTGGCTGACCTTCCGGAAGGAACCTATATGGTTCAGATCAAAACGAATGGAAATACAATTTCAAAAATGATTGTCGTAGTCCATCCTGATTAAGATAAGTAGGATTAGGATAAAACGTTTTGGAATAATTGGGCAGCTCCGGATCTCTCCACCGGGGCTGCTTTTTTTTAGTTACTTTTCGTTCCCGATAATAAAATCTTAAGAATGAAAACCAATTGTGACCACCTCTTCCTGTGGAGAAGGAGAAGTTTGTATTGCGCTCTCATTTTGATATTTCCGATAGTAGTTATCGCTCAATCCGGACCTTTGGGCAGTTGGAGTATCATCAACACCAAAATTTCATTCAACAAACGATGGAGCGCTTTCGCAGAGGGTCAGTTGCGAAGTGTAAAATTTTATGACGACTTCTTTTATTTTGAAATAAAAGGAGGACTAACCTACAATCTCACCGAGCAGATTGCAATGACCGCAGGTGCTGGCAGGTATCATACTTATACAACTTCACAGTCTGGCGATTTTGTAGAACCGTTGACCCAGGGCGAGACACGTACCTGGGTGCAAGTCTCCATGGAACAATTACTCGATCGTGTTCACTTTGAACACCGCTATCGCGCTGAACAGCGCTTTACGACTAATGGCTACCGAAACCGATTTCGATACAGACTGAATGTTTTCTTTCCAATTAACAGAAGAGAATTGGTTCCTAAAACGATATATGCTTCTGTATCTGATGAGGTATTCTTCTTTGATAAAGCTCCTTATTATGAACGGAATCGTTTTTATGCGGGACTTGGATATAAAGCAAGTTCTACCGTAGCTTTTCAGGCAGGATACATGCGACAGTTTGATTATAAAATTGAAAAATCAAGTCATCGCAATTTCCTGCAAGCCTCCTTACTGTTTAGTTTCAGGTTAAAGGAACAAAAAGAGCCAAGTATTCCATCGACAACGGATTAAAAAAACCTATACCATTTGAACCCCGGGATATGGATTTAATATAGATAGTGAATGCAATCCCAAATTCCAAATTTCCTTTCTTCCTTTCATCCTTTCATCCCTTCTTCCTTTCATCCTTTCTTCCTTTCATCCCTCCTCACCCAACCTTCCCGCCGTTCCCAAAGTCTATAAAGGCAGAAAAACACATAAACTCATGCAACTCAATCGAATTTTTCTTGCCCTGACAGCTTTAATACTGGCAACTACTATCCTTACGCTTACCTCCTGCGATAAGGATGACATCTATCAACCTGGCATCAACCAGGTCAACTTCCAGTCACCTGCTGAAAATCAGCAGAATTACTACCTCCGCTACACAGGTGAATGCGGATCACTGACACCTACTGGCGATACCTTAATTTTCAGGATTAAGACAATGCAAGGGAGTCAATTGGAAATTCAGGAAATATTTACACCAGGTTCACCATCATTTTATCCGGAAGGATATGTGTATCCCGCTACATGGAGTGAAAATTTTCTTGACATCGATGCAGATTTTCGCGTCAACAGCCAATTGTTATTCTTCTTTGGTTCCGATTCGCTCAAACTTCAAATGAATCCAACACTTCATCTCAATCAAAATAATTGCATTGTGTGGAATGGCCCGGATGGATTTGCAGGAGATGCAATTGCAACAGTCCCGAGTTTTAAAGTTGGCAATATAAATTACGGCCCTAAAAAAGTAGTCTCATGTGTTCCGGTTATACTTGATCTGGATGCCTATCTGGTATATGATAAAAACAACCTGTATTCTTCATTCACTTCGACAGAAGGCGGATGGTTTCCCACTACCAATCCCCAGGTCAACGCATATGCATTGATTAATGTGGAATAATTAGCGATAAATCGGCCTTGCGGGAAATGAACACCTTATCTTTCCCGCATGTCCAAAAGGGAAGTCAATGTTTTTTGGTTCCGGAGAGATCTCAGACTCTTTGATAATCACGGGTTATACCAGGCATTGATAAATTCAGTGCAGGTATTACCTGTTTTTATTTTCGACACAGCGATTTTGGAAAGCCTTAAAAACAAACAAGATCTCAGGGTGTCATTTATTTATACTGCACTTCTTCAAATCCAATCTCAACTCGAAGAAATTGGTACTTCGATATACATTCTTCATGACACACCGCACAATGCTTTCAAAACTCTACTAGAAGATTTTGATATCAAAGCTGTCTACACTAATCATGATTACGAACCCTATGCGATAGATCGTGATGCTCAAATAAAAACTTTTCTTGAAGAGAATGGAATTACATTTCTAACTTATAAGGACCAGGTTAATTTTGAAAAAAGTGAAATCGTAAAGAGCGATGGTAGTCCATATACCATATTCACTCCGTATTCAAAGATTTGGAAAGAGAACTATCTAAGGAATTCAAAACCGCGATATCCATCAGAGAATTACCTGCAACATTTTATTAAGGGGATCGAACGTGCAATTCCTGCATTGGAAGAAATTGGATTTGAAATTGCAGATGCTAGTTTCCCCGCTCCTGAGCCTGATCCTGAAATTATAAGGCACTATAATGACACACGGAATATTCCTGCCATTGACGGAACCAGCAGGTTAAGTGTGCATCTTCGATTTGGTACCGTGAGTGTCAGAGAACTCGCTGCCAAAGCGTCGAAATGGAATGAACAATGGCTCAACGAACTTATCTGGAGAGAATTTTTCATGATGATCCTTTTTTATTTCCCCAAAGTAGTAACTGAAAGTTTTAAACCAAAGTATGATGCAATCGAATGGATCAATGATCCCCACGATTTCAATGCATGGTGCAATGGTGAAACCGGATATCCTATGGTGGATGCAGGTATGCGGGAATTAAATACAACCGGATTTATGCACAACCGAGTACGCATGGTAGTGGCAAGTTTTCTGACCAAACATCTGTTAATCGACTGGCGTTGGGGAGAAGCATATTTCGCAGAAAAATTATTGGATTACGAATTATCCTCCAATAATGGAAACTGGCAATGGGCAGCAGGATGCGGTTGCGATGCAGCCCCTTACTTCCGCATATTTAATCCATCCGAACAGCAGCGAAAGTTTGACCCTGATTATAAATATGTGAATCGATGGATACCTGATTTTGAACCCGGTTACATACAACCTATTGTTGATCATATATTTGCACGCGAACGAGCATTGAGTGTTTACAAAAAAGCAGTTAGCGAACAATTATGAAAGAACTTCTCTTCGAACAATTCCTACCGATCACATTAGAAACTGCATGGACCTTTTTTTCCAATCCGGGAAATCTTAATTTGATCACTCCCGATAAAATGCATTTCACAACACTGACAAAGGTGCCCGATAAGATGCATGAGGGACTGGTTATAAAGTATAAAATCCGACCCATGTTGCAGATCCCGATAAATTGGGAGACACACATTGTGTCTGTACGCGAGATGGAATCATTCAGCGATATGCAGATGAAGGGGCCGTATAAGGTGTGGATCCATCAACATAATTTCAAGACAGTGGAAGGTGGTGTGTTGATGACAGACAAGCTTACTTATGACATTGGCATGGGCCCATTAGGCTGGCTGGCCGGTAAATTGTGGGTCGATAAGCAGGTGAGTGGGATTTTTGAATATCGGGAGAAAAAGTTGTTGGAAATCTTTCCATAAATCAAAAGATTATACAATCCCACAAAAAATAATCTCACGCAGAGACGCAGAGATCGCAGAGAAAATTTCACTCGCAGCTATACTATAGATTGTTGACTATTCTGGTTATACCATCCTTCAAAAGACTTACTTTGAAATTGATCAGAAGGCCCAATTTGATTTTTGATAGTCGAAGGTATGTCAGCACAATTTTTGGTGCAACGAGTGGTATGGTTTCAACCGACTTTAGTTCAACTACAATTTTACGTTCAACTATCAGGTCAGGTCTAAATCCAATATCCATCACAATTCCTTTCCACTCTACTACTATCGGTTTTTGACGTTCAACAAAATATCCCATTGAAACAAGCTCATAATGGAGGATTTCTTCATAAACGGATTCGAGCAACCTGGGCCAAGGGTTGAATGGATTTCAATGCAGGTTTTTATTATGACACCTGAAATTTCATTTTCTGACATAAACAGGATTGTTTAATACTATATGTATCCAGCAGGGCAAAACGTTACTATTTCATTGAATTTTCTTTGAATTAGGCCCTGCGTTCTCTGCGTCTCTGCGTGAGATCTTCTTTGTCCTACCATAAAACTGTCGATATAAACTAGCAGATACTTCGCGCATTAAAAATATTTGTTCCAAAATTTCCCTGAAAATCAGTTACTTATACAACTAGCTATCAGAAATCTTTCCTAAATACTTGGTGATATGGGTGCTCAAAAACTACCTTTGCGACCCGCTTTAATAAAGGTGGGTCATTTAATAGCATAATAAAATCTAGTTGCTGTGAATACATTGAGTTATAAAACACGGTCTGTACGTAACCAGGATGTCGAGCGACGTTGGTTTGTCGTCGACGCAGAAGGAATGGTATTAGGTCGTCTGGCCTCCCGGATCGCGACTGTCCTCAGGGGCAAGCACAGACCGGAATTCACCCCGCACGTGGATACCGGCGAATACGTAATCGTCATCAATGCCGCTAAAGTCAAACTGACAGGCAAAAAAGAAGGTGTCAAGATCTATCAGAATTATTCCGGTTACCCGGGAGGTCTGCGTGAACTGACTGCCACCCAGGTACGTAACAGTACACGTCCAGAACGTCTTGTCGAATCAGCGGTGAAAGGAATGTTACCTAAAAATAAATTGGGTAATGCGATGTATCGCAAACTGTATGTCTATCCGGGTCCAACCCACCTGCATACAGCTCAAAAACCAGAACCACTGGTATAATCAATTAAGAACATTTAGTCCAAGTAATATATATGGAGACAATTAATGCAATCGGACGTCGTAAAGCTGCTGTGGCCCGCGTCTATGTATCAAATGGTACAGGCGCCATCAAAATCAACGGCCGTGAATACAAAGAGTATTTTCCACAAGCGCATATTAGTGCACATGTTATCGCACCGCTGCTTGAATTAGATCTGCTCAACACATACGATGTCAAAGTCAATGTGTCCGGTGGTGGTTTCAGAGGTCAGTCAGAAGCTATACGTCTTGCGATATCAAGAGCTATGACGAAAATCAATGCTGATTACCGTGCACCGCTGAAGATCAAAAAATTCCTTACTCGTGACGCCCGCGTGGTGGAACGTAAGAAATTCGGTAAGCCTAAGGCAAGAAAGAGCTTCCAGTTCTCTAAACGTTAATCGTCCTTATCTAATCACATTAAATTCAACACATCCATCATGGATAAACCATTATATCAGGATCTTTTGGAAGCAGGTGTTCACTTCGGACACATGCGAAGCAAATGGAATCCCAAAATGCGCCAGTATATTTTCATGGAGCGCAAGGGTATTCACATCATCGACCTCAACAGGACTTCTGAAAACCTGGAGAAAGCTGCTCTTGCGCTTAAAGCCATGGCTCGCTCAGGTAAAAAGATCCTTTTCGTTGCGACTAAAAAACAGGCTCGTGAGATCGTGGCTACTGCTGCAAGATCAGTTAACATGCCTTACGTTACAGACCGCTGGCTAGGTGGTATGATGACTAATTTCGCAACGATACGTCGCTCAGTGAAGAAGATGAATAATCTCGAGCAGATGCTGACCGATGGTACACTTTCCAGCACAACCAAGAAAGAGCGTCTAACCCTGACTCGTGAGATGAACAAACTCAATAAAGTATTGGGTGGTATCTCTGATATCAATCGTCTGCCACACGCAGTATTCATCGTCGATATCGGACGTGAGCACCTTGCACTGGCGGAAGCTAAAAAACTTGGCATCAAAACTTTCGCCATGGTGGATACAAACGGTGATCCTAACCTGGTGGATTTTGCAATCCCTGCGAATGATGACTCATCAAAATCTATTTCTTTCATCGCTACTTACATTACCAATGCGATCAAAGAAGGATTGTCAGAACGAGGAAAAGAGAAAGAGGAATTAGCAGAAGAATCAGCATCAGCCTGATTGAATTGACGAATTGATTTTATTAAACTAACGATCACAATTAATGAGTACTATATCAGCAACAGATGTAAAAAACCTTCGGGAAATGACTGGGGCCGGCATGATGGATTGCAAGGCAGCACTCACAGAATCGAATGGTGATGTTGAAAAAGCAATTGAAATTTTACGCCTTAAAGGTCAGAAGCTTTCTGTCAAGAGAGCAGATCGTGATGCTAAAGAAGGTGTAGTGCAGGCTCTTGTATCTGCAGATGGAAAACGTGGAGTAGCAATTCGTTTAAGCAGTGAAACAGACTTCGTTGCCAAGAATGAAGATTTCGTCAATCTCGCTAAAGAGTTTGCAGAAATCGCTTTGGATAAATTCCCTGCCAGCCTTGAGGAATTGGTAGCCCTTCCTTATCAGAACATCACTATTGGGCAAAAAGTACAAGAGCAGGTTGGTGTAATTGGTGAAAAAATTGAGCTTGCTGATTACCAGCGCCTCGAAGCACCACAGGTTGTTTCTTATGTGCACATGGGTAACAAAGCAGGTGTCATCATTGGTCTTAATCAGGCAGACGCTTCTTATAAAGATGCAGGTCGTGATGTAGCTATGCAGGTAGCAGCTATGAAACCTGTAGCACTCAACCAGGAAGGTGTGG
>JALYSC010000576.1 GCA_030855005.1 Bacteroidota bacterium
CTTATCACTTATTACTTTTTACTTTTCACTTTTCACTTTTCGGGTGGCATTTTTAAAATCCGGGTCCATATCAGGTGTTCTCATTCCCGCCACTTCATCAGCCATAAGGATAAATACATTCCAGCATAGACCTCTTGTAGAAGGCCACCAACTATCGGTTGTGGTCCATTTGGTGGGTATGAATTCCTTACTAAATGGCCACTTTGGATTAAGAAAAATTTCTGCCCAAATCCTATTGTCCATTAGTTTGTATGCTTTCGACCAACCATGCTTTAATCCAACCACATACGCGCAATACTCAGCTCTAAACCAACTGCCACCATTGTAATAGTATCCATCACTTTTCCCGTTGCTGTAATTTTCTTCTCCGAATTTTTCAAATGGTTGATAATCTCCATTGAGATATGCATATCCCGGAGGATCTTTGATGAGCCTGACACATATTGGTGCCGTTGTTCCAAATTCCGGATGTGGAGCATTTGGCACCTGATTGAGAATGGGTATTTGATCCAAATGATGTCGAACCATCTCATCAGTTAGCATTGGTCGGTGAAATAACCATAAAGAAAAGAATTCAGGTTCCAGATCAGTCAACGTAATAATGTCAGGAAAATTCCGGTCAAAGAGTAAATGCTTTCGCCCAACATCGTAAAAATTCCGGTATTCTTTTTCAGCCTTTTGTATATAGGAATTGGAAATATTGAAACCCAATTCTTTGATAGTGCGCAGCGCGATTGCAAGCATCCCTTGGTTGACACCAAGGCGATCAGTTGGAGGGTTGAAATCAACGATGTCCACCTGACTCAACGAAAAGTGAGATGTGCATTTACCATCTCTATCAGGATCTAATTCATGCAACACATAGTCCACCGCTTTCCTGATTTTTTCCTGAGGAAGTGTAACGCCGAAACGACGTTTGTTCATCATCGCCCATATGAGCCATTCGATGGTTGCTTCATTGTCTTTTGCTTCAATAGATCCCATGCGTGGGGTGATGATCGTGCCTATTCCACCGGTTGACGTTTGTGTCTTTCCCCACTGCTCCCACAGATTTAGATTTAGTTCTTTGTTGTAGGTAGCTATGGTTGAAAAAAAACAATCCCGATTGTACATGTCCGGAGCATAATTCATGTTGGGCACATTGAATGGACTGAAGTCATTTACATCGGTGATCCAGGTAAGCATATTAAAATTAGCATACAACATTTTTTCAATCAGGGAACCTTCGAAACCCTTACCTTCAGCTAATCGTGATTGAGCGGAGATCATAAATTGTTGATGCGTTGTCCATGGCTCAGCAAAAATGAAAGTAGTCTTCTCCACTTTTTCTCCCATAGGAAGAATGTTGTATGGTTCCTTTTGTGGTTGATGTTCGTGTATTTGCAAATCTTTGATCTGAAGCGTACAATCTTTACCGGATTGGGAACCAATAAACATCGATACAGGATCATGTTCGATATATGGAACCAGAATGCTTCCTTTAAAAAGTGTCCATTCGTCATTCAATACAGGAAACTGATCAATATATTTTATACCATCTTCCAGCTCAATTGTTTTTTGACCATGCTTCATCCTGAATAGCTTTAGGGCTACCGGTGTATTTCCTTTGCATAAAAAAGAAATCGTATAGGCATGCTGATCCGTAAATGGGGCAATAAATTCAATACCTGCCTTTGTATCGCTATGACCTGAGATGGTGAAAAGATTATTTTCTTTTTTCACTTCAGCATTTCCAACTGGCTGATATTGCTCCGGCAATAGCATCAATGTTTGCTCCCCTTCATCAATATTGTATAATTCCCCAAAGGTTACTCTGAAGTAGTTATCATTTTCTGCTCTTTCCTGCATTGTGGCAACCGCAAATAACTCAGGATCTGGCAAAAGGCGCATCCCTACGAATCCACCGCCGCGGCCACTAAATCGTCGACGTGTATTCCGGGTATATTGATTTTTATAACCGGCATCGGTCAGAAAACCAACTACTGTATTGCCGGGTGTGATAAAGCCGGCCGCAGGAAACATTTCATGCACGAAACCACCGGGGAAACTATCATATTCAAAAGTGACATATCGCTGCGGTGTTTCTGCAGGCTTTGCCGTTTGCT
>JALYSC010000577.1 GCA_030855005.1 Bacteroidota bacterium
TGTTATGATTTATTCCAAATTTATCAACCAGAGCCAAAGTTGGTTTATGAAGAAGCCAGAGAAGTATTATATCTCCAAGACATTTGCAATTTCGTGAATCGTGAATCGCCGCACGCCTCATGTTTCACTATTTTCATTAACTTAGGTTTGCTAACCATCCAAATCCATTTGTATTAAGATTTAGAATTACCGTTTGCACAATATTCAGAAAGAACTAAGTGAAATATTAAAAGGGAAAATCTAGCCTCCTCAAAGGATGATAGCGGCAGAAAAGAATGCTTATTATTAAAACCGAATCACTTATGGACACGAAACTCATCGTCCTGCCTATTGACGATCCACCTCGCGCACAAGCCATGCTCAAAGAGAGGCTTGATAAAGATCTTGTAATCATGCTCGTCATGGGCGAAACGAAACTTGCTGAAGAAACTGCTCGCCGTGCAGATAGTCTAACGGGAGGAATTATCGAAGAACCTCGATGGTCAATTCATGCACCTGTCAGGGAAGATATCATGGATATCCTGATCACGCTCGAAGATCCAAATGGCCTGGTAACCGATTGGGATAAACCACTTGCAATTGCTTTGTCGCTTACTGATGTGATTCGCGATATGATCGTACGGGACGGCACGCAACCAACATTCAGCCGCATTGAAGATGCTTATATAAATGCAGAAATTGATTGATTTCCAATTTCATTTACTATGAAAAATAAAATTCTATTAGTCCTGCTGATATTGATAACAGGTCATCTGAAGGCTCAATTCATTACCATCACAGAAATGGATGAGTCCGGAACGAATCGGATACTGAATACAACCCGACAAGCAATTGATATCAATAGTAAGCTGAATATTGAAATCAATAAACAGGTTATCACAGCTGAAATTGACAGCTTTAGTTTACATGCAGGAAGTGAATTGGTGGATTCTCTGATTACAAAATTAAAAGTCTATCGGGCCTTCATTGAAAAACTGGATGCAGCCATTATCCAATACACATTATTGTTTGATACTCCGGCAGACACAATGGAATTGACTTTACTCAAAGCAGCTCTACGTGAACGCGGTCTTGCAGGACAGGCAATCGTAAAACTCTTTCCCGCAGATTCAAGATTCCATCGTCGCAGGGAAGAAGAATTGCAATTTGCTGCGGGTAAAGGAAGCAATGAAAATTTCCGCATCATCATGCGCATCCTTGCAGAAGAAATGGATTTTATCGAGCAGGATCTCTCAGCGATACGGGAAGAAGCCGGATATTATTTTCAGTTAGCCGCATGGTTTGTCAGCAACCGCGGAACGGAACCATTGCATATCGATGGCTTTGATGATCTCGCACCCGGTGAGTTTTTTCAGTTTGAACGAAACCAGCTTTATCTCACACCAGAGCAGGTAAACGAACTACAAAACCTGAATGCTTTTTTTGAGAATATGGATCACAGCGACATCTTTGAAAAGTTTGCTGATCTGGTACCAGGCATACTTTCAAGCGCACTTGATGTCAAAGCGATCACAAGCCAGTTACAGGAAGTCAAAAGTAAGATCAATGACCTTGTCACAAACGCCAGAACAGAAAAGGAAAGAGTGATCGGAGCAGCTGGAGAAATCGAAGTAAAATTCCAGGTCTTAAAACAAGACCTCCACAATCTTATCCAAAAATATACCCTCCATGATATCTCTTCTGGCGCACATACCAAAACGGAACTATTACAATCCTTCATGAATGATGTCACACATGTCAATCGTCAAATTACAGATATCAGTGGGAGTATTAAAGAACTGGTTGCAAGTCTTGACTTCCAGGCATTAGGCTCGGGTGCTGTTACGATTAAAACCGAATTTACCAAATTACACACTCTCCTTTCTACTGAGGCACTAAATCTCATTGATCGTGCACGTGAAGGATATCAACTTGCGGTCTATGGTCGGCAGATTAATACCGCTGCACTTGAGTTAAGTGAAGCCATTCTTAACCTGTCGATTGATAAAATTCCTTCTTCCACCATATTGGATTTACACTATGCCGGCAAGCGCGACCCCGGTGACCTGCTGATTGTAAAAGCGATGATCTGGAAAGGTGAATCGACAACACCGGTAGTG
>JALYSC010000578.1 GCA_030855005.1 Bacteroidota bacterium
CCATTATACTGACTTCCCTTCTTTCCTTAGTTTCCTTGGACAAAATCAGTTTACGTTTGAAACCAAGACTGACGAGTTGATTAAAAATCTGCGCACGGTTGCAGGAGAAGAAGCTTATTCCAAAGAAGTATCCGGTGAAGTAGATAATCTAAAGGCCATCGTCGAGAAGGAGAAATCAGCCCAGGTCAAATTGCATGAAAAACCAATCCTTAAAGAAATTGAGCGTGAGATTCTGACACGTTACTATTTTGAGACAGGCCTGGTACGTCATCAGCTCAAAAATGATCCCGAATTGGCAGAGGCTATTGCTATCCTGAAATCACCAACTCGTTATCAGCAGGTTCTTTCAGGTAAATAATTTAGACGCCGTCATTCAAACCTATTCAAAGAAAATAAGGTGATGTTAGCGTCAGATAATATTTGATTCTAATATGTATTTACTTCATATAGAGACTTCCACATCTATTTGTTCGGTTGCTGTCAGCAAAAATGACAAGTTGCTTGCTGTGGTGGATCTTCCTGAAGGAATGAACCATACTGCTCAGCTTACCCCATCGATCCAATCGATTTTGAAGAGTTGTTCACTGATTCCTGGAGATCTTGGAGCTATAACTGTCAGTTCCGGACCGGGATCTTATACAGGATTAAGGGTAGGTAGCTCTACAGCCAAGGCAATGTCATATGCTTTGAAAATCCCGATTATTCCCGTTCCAACGCTCGAAGCCCTGGCAATGGCAGCCAATATTGTGCATCCATCTGCTGATGCCTTGCTACCCATGCTGGATGCCAGGAGAAATGAAGTTTTTATGGCCTTATATAATGGCAGTATGGATATGCTGATCCCTCCTTCTTCTTTAATCCTTGATCAGGAGGCAGTCCTGGACCTACTTTCCGGTTACAAAGCAATTATAGCATGTGGAGACGGAAGCTGGAAACTAAAAACACACAATTACCCGTATTTAACAATAGACCAATCTATTCAATCATCAGCAGCTCATCTCGTCAGACCGGCATGGGCATACTTTGAAAAAGGGGTCACCGGGGATCCGATGCACTTTGTACCTGAGTATCTCAAGCCACCGAATATTACTGAGCCACGTAAAACTGCATAAGGGCCGGGCACCGACTCTGTTTCAGGATGAAAAAATTTGGTTCGTAAAGCAAATTGACACGACGGAGCGATCAACTTAAATATAGCGATGGATTCGTATATAAACCAATTATTTGGCATATGTCGCTATTATACAGCTTGTTATGCATAATTCTAAAAAACATGGAACGATTTGTGCAATGATCAAGACGAATCCGAATAATCTCGCTCATGATGAAAAAGAAGACTGAAATTGTAAGTTTACGTAAAGGGACCAGTGAAATAGAATTGAACTATGCTGATCTCAGAAAAGCTGTACTTGTCCTCCGAGCTGTCAATCACAAACTACGACAACGTGTGATTGATCTGTTGGAAGAGCATGCTACGATGACTGTGACTGATATCTATATCAAGCTACGGCTCGAACAATCCGTGGCAAGCCAGCATCTCGCAATTTTGCGAAGGGCCGGTGTAGTACTGACTGAACGCCAGGGAAAATTTATCTACTACTCTTTAGATAAGGATAGGTTAAATCAGATCTCAAAGCTGGTAGAAGAGCTTGCTGGCTAAATCTTTACTTTAAGCAGCCATTTTAAGGTGCTGATAATGTGAAGATTAAAAAATAATTATTCCCCCCAATTTTTTACATTTCCTTAATAATCAGGCATTTAGTGATGTCTAGCTGATAGACAGCGGGTTACAAATGAATTTTTTTTGTAATGCCACTTGCTTACGTCAAATCTTATATGCAAATTTGACGTAAGGTTTAACTCAAAATAAGGAAATGTATGAAAAGGACTAAGGTCACCTTTCAGCAGGAGAAGCTACAGGTGTCTACAGAACTTATGCGAGCCCTGGCTCACCCTCTCAGGCTGAAGATTCTGGAATTTTTGGATCAAAACAAAAACATCCAGGTCAATCAGATTTACAACACTCTCAAAATCGAGCAATCTATTGCTTCACAGCATCTTCGAATACTGAAGAATGCCGGTGTGCTGGTCGCCGATA
>JALYSC010000161.1 GCA_030855005.1 Bacteroidota bacterium
GACAACAATGCTTACGACAGCATGTAACAAAGCATTGCCAAGGGTGAATAGCCCGAGATAAGATTCTGCATGAAAGAAATTGTTCAGCGCTGAATATCCCAATCCATAGAAGATAAAAGAATTGGATAGGATTAGCATGATATCCTGATACTGAAATTTTTCCTTGTGCTTTAATTTATATCCAATGAAAATGAGATAGAAAGTTGTAAAGAATACGATTGCGAATGTCCAGAATGTATTGTAGTCAATCACGGGTTGGTAATCCATGAAATACCACAAAGCAAATATCAGCCAGGTCAACGCAAAAGAGGAATAATACAATGGCTTCCAATATTTCATTATGGCAATAGAAAGTATACCGATATTGATGATCGCCATATAACTATACAGCACAACCACATCGGCTGTCTCCCGACCCAACAAAAACGGGACGCCATAAGCACCTACCAACCCAATATGCGCAATAATCTGCTTGTCATATCGTAATGCAGCAAATACTGTCAATCCGGTAAAAATGACCATCATTGCAAATGCTACAAACTGCGGCATCAATGCATAAAAGCTAAAAGCAGCATAAGTAATAAAATACATAATCGCTATTGCACCACTCACCAGTACTGCACTGAAGTCAGGATAGGCTTTTTTAAGTCGAATACCAAAGCCTGCCAATGTAATACCAACTCCATATCCCAGTATAATGCGCATCAACGGACTGATCAGATCATGATCGATCGAATATTTAGCACCAATACCAACACCGATGACAAGTACCGTGATTCCAATTTTGCTGATCAGGTTTTCACCAATATATTTTTCAGTATCACCTTTAGATTTGGTAGGCTTTATCAAAGGAACAGGAGGCAGGTAAGGGTTCTCCGGTTGTATCACAGAAGAAATCTCATCACCTGAATTGATGATAGGAGTAAATGAAGTTTCTAAAATTATTTTTTCGTCAATAATCTCATCTGGATTAGACTTCATTTGCTGAAGTTCCGAGCGGAGATCGCTGATTTCTTTCAATATCTGCTCCTGGCGTATGGTGAGTGTGTTTAATTTATGGAGCAGTTTGTCGATCTGGTTATCGGCCATGGAGCGTTGGTTTCAGGTTTGATAAAACAGTTACTACTCTAAAGTTCGACAAACTTTGCAATTTGGGGAATACAAAGTGGAGAAAGGGGGATTCTACCTATTTACCGATTGACTTATTGTATTTACCTGGTTTAAATAGGTACAAAGTTTTTGACGAGATTGGAATCTTTTGGAATGAGTACCAGAATATAATGCCTGGGCATTAGCCAACTGATTGAACGCATTAGATTCTCGACAGTTTCGTGAGGATGATCTGCTTTGTAGATATTGAATACGAGTTGCTGTACTGCAATACCCTGGATTTTACGAGCCATTAGCATGAAGGAAGGAGTTTTAATCCCATTCTTTATAAGGAAACTGCGTAAAATATTTCGTGTATGCATAGGTACAAACATATCTGATGGATGACCGATCAGGACATCTTCTTCTGCGCTGATTATTTCAGTTTTGGGTACTATAGGTACATGATCTGTGTTGTAAAATTTCTGACTAACATGAAGGTTGACGATATCACCGTAGGTAAAAACCCAATCGCTGGATTCTCCGCTTGGATTGATGACTATACCACATCCATTGATAAGTATAAAATCATCTTTCATGTTGCGGATGCAAAATGATTCAAATGACTGCATAGGAATTGGGGTATAGAGGGCGAAGTAGGGAAAGCCATCCGGTCCGGTCACTAACTCAGGATCACCTTTTCTAAAACTTGCTGTTTCAACATGATCTAGTAGGGATTGTCTCCAGGATTCTCCGCGCTGGTCATGGGGGACCGTGAAGAGATCGACCATGATCTGCGTTTTGGTGATATCACATTCAGGGCGAGTGGGTATTGGAGGTGGTTCGTTAGCCATTTTTTTATTTAAATCTGTTATTCGTCTTACTAATGCGTGGCGAATATACGATTGGTGAGCTGCCATGAGAATTGAATGCGATTTTTGTTGTTTCCAATCACTGTGGTACGGCCTGAATTTATTGATTTAATTTGTGTGGTATGACACACCAATGGCGGGATGGATCAGATTTAATTGTTTTCTTCTCATCTTACATTTTCTTTATCAATTAAAAACTAAATGTCAAACACAATACTTCAATATAAAACTGCTCTCATTACAGGCGGATCTAAAGGAATCGGTTTGGGCATAGCAGAGGCTATGGCACTGCAGGGGATGCGGGTTGCCATTACAAGTCGCAGTAAATCAGAAGCAGAAGAGGCAGCTTCACAACTTCTTATTATGGGAGCCCCTGATGCAATAGGATTTGAAGCTGATGTGCGGGATGAAAGTCGGATGGATGAAGTAGCCAAAGACATTGAGGCGCGTTGGGCAACTATAGATGTTGTGATAGCGAATGCAGGTGTTGGACATTTTGATGCCATCGACACTATGTCACTCGAGAAATGGAAGGAAGTAATTGATATCAACCTCACCGGCGTATTCAATACTATCAAATCAACTGTTGAGGCTTTGAAAAATTCAAAAGGGTATTTTATTACCCTGGCAAGTTTGGCAGGAACTAATTTTTTTGAAAAAGGTGCAGCCTACAATGCCAGTAAATTTGGCCTGGTTGGATTTACGCAGGCTGTGATGCTGGACCTTCGAAAATATGATATCAAGGTGTCGACCATCATGCCCGGATCCGTGGCAACCTATTTCAACGGTCATATACCGGATGATAGTGATCTGTGGAAGATCCAGCCGGAGGACATTGGTCAGATGGTCATCGATCTCCTGAAGATGAATCCACGGACACTACCCAGCAAGATCGAGGTGAGGCCCAGCAGGCCTGCTTAATCCTTAAATGTCGTGAGCAAATATTAACCCGGAGCCACCAAGTACCAAATGCGAGGGTCAGGATGCAAGATCAGGGCATCCATCGAATTCATATTCTGTAATTTGCTTTCTACTTCTTTTGGTGAATGCTATGCAGCCTTTAAAAACAATGCTCTCCCTTTTGTTGGTATTGATCTTCCTGGGACCGGGCTTTCGGTTATGTGCCCAACCTGAGCAAATTTCCTTCCAACGCCTGACCGATGAAGAAGGATTACCCAACAACGGCGTGCGAAAAGTGATCCAGGCAAGGGATGGCATGATGTGGATCGCCTGCATCAATGGCCTTGCGACATATGATGGATACGATGTGGTGACATTCCGCCATGAGCCAACAGATTCGACCACTATATCCGGTAATGTCCTGCTCAATTTGTACGAAGATTCAAAGGGCCGGCTGTGGGTAAGCAGTTACGGACACGGGATCAATTTGTCAAATCCCTCGAAAACGTCATATCGCTTTCTTCGATGGGAGAATGACACCATCGTGCATCACGAGTTGAATATCGCTGAGATAGCAGAAGACCGCAACGGATACATGTGGCTTGCCACAAATGAAGGGCTGGTGATACTTCGCGAAGAAAACAATTCTTTTATACGTCTCGACTCTTCAGATATAGTCTCTGACCAACATTGTGGGTTTCCCATCAATGTTACTGCGCTGATGACGGGGAAGGATAGTACTATGTATGTAGGTACAAGTAACGGTATGTTCAGAATCGATGCCCAAAATAAGCAAGTGAATTGCCCGGACGATTTTCAAGGTCTTCCACAAAACGCAATTAATATGATTGGGTATGACAGGATGGGAAGATTATGGGTCAGTTGTATCAATGAGAAAGATCGTTTGTATTATGAATCAAGTCCGGGTCATTTTTCAGTATTCAATGGTATTCCGTTTGATACAGCATTCAGATCAGCTGAATTTATATTTGATCATGACAACAGAATATGGGTAACTGTTTTTGGTGATCAGGCATATGGTTACGATTTTAGTGATTCTACTTTATTTTTTCAAAGTAAGTATACAAATGATATTAATTACGAACGGTATTTCAGACCTCCTTTTGTAGATAAAAGTGGAATGGTATGGCTGTTGGGAGAAGGACTTTACAAATATGCTTATCCCAAAGGATTTCACCACTATGAGCATCCTTATGATTTTAATCAGTCCAATCGCGCTATTCATGTAACTGAAGATTTTTATTATTTCTCTTACCGGGAGATGGGGTTGGTAAGAGTAGATCGAAAAAATTTTCACACAGTGTTTATGTCTTCTGATGAAAATGCAGACGAATTTATTCCGGAAGATCATATTGTAGAATTAGTCGCTTTGCGTAACGGACATACACTACTTGTTTGCTTTGGGAGGATCGTGGTGCTGGATAAGGAAAATAAAATACTCAGTAATCACGAAGTTATTGGTACCAACAGAAGTGCCATGGAAGATTCCAAAGGAAGGATTTGGATGGGTGGCATTGCGGGTCTACATCTGTTTTCCGAAGATAGTGGCGTGATGAAAACATACAAGCTTCCAACTGTCATGAATGATGCCCGAAATTTTGTTCAGGTGATAGTTGAAGACGCAAATGGTTTGATATGGTTTGGAAGTGGTAATAAGGGAATGGGAAGATTAAATCCCGAGACCGGTGAGTTGCGAAATTTTCTTCCGCGATTTGGCGATACAACTTCGTTGCCCAGTACTTCAGTCAATGATATTTTAATTGATCGCAAGGGTATTATTTGGTTAGCCACAGATAATGGTTTCACAAGATTTGATCCTGCGGCCGAGAAGATGCGCACGTACAATCACAGGCATGGGTTATCAAGTGATTATATATGTTCACTTGTCCTGGATGATCAGGATGTTTTGTGGATGTCTACGCAATCAGGTGTTTCTTCATTTGATATTGCCCGGCATAGCATTGTAAATTATGGTCGTGAAGATGGACTGATCAATGCTGGCTATTACGACCGAAGCAAAGAATATTCATCTGATGGTATTATTTATTTTGGTGGCAAAAATGGTGTCGATTTTTTTGATCCCCATGAGTTGAGGATTAATGCTTCAGCTCCCATACTCAGGTTGATATCTTTTAATACAATTAATCACGGAAAATCTGAATCACATCTGGGTGCTGATACTTATCACTTATCTTATAATGATGATCTGGTAGAAATAAAATTTACAGGTATTCATTATTCTGACCAGGAAAATATTCGATATATGTATCGTCTCGAGCCGTTACATAAGGAATGGGTAGAATTAGGGAATCAACGCAGTGTGCTTTTTTCAAATCTAAAGCCGGGCAATTATATTTTTCATGTGAAAGCATCGACTCCTGATGAAATATGGTCAGCGCAGGATTTGATCATTCCGATTTATGTAGCTCCTCCATTTTATCAGACGGCATGGTTTAGAATACTGGTGCTGATGCTGATGGGAAGTACCATCTTCTGGTATATTAAATACCGTGAAACAATGGCAGAAAATCGGCAGAAGAAGGAATCGGAAATCAGTCGCCAGATCATGGAGCTTGAAAAACGGGCATTGCAAGCCCAGATGAATCCGCACTTCATCTACAATTCAATGAATTCTATTCAACAATTTATCATCGTACACGATACAGAAGGGGCCATGAAATATCTCACCCGCTTCTCGAGGATTTT
This sequence comes from Bacteroidota bacterium, assembly GCA_030855005.1. Lineage (GTDB taxonomy): Bacteria > Bacteroidota > Bacteroidia > Chitinophagales > Saprospiraceae > Opimibacter. The sequence continues at coordinate 5,589 of JALYSC010000161.1, forward strand.
GCGGACTGTTCTTAATATGTCAGCACAAAGCCGAATACCATTGTACGAGGAAATCAAACTCATCGAAGATTACCTTGAATTGGAAAATATGCGTTTCCCGAATAAGTTTACGTATGAGATTAAAGTTGCACCTGAATTAAATATTCATTCAGCAGAGATTCCTCCTTTCTTCATTCAGCCACAGGTAGAAAATGCGATTCGCCATGGATTGTTGAAGAAATCTACACCGGGTCATCTTTCTGTCGACGTAAATACGGATGGAGAGCATTTGCTAATTACAGTAGAAGATAATGGGATTGGAAGGGAAGCATCCCAGAAAATGAAATATGCTGAGTCAAAGACGCATGTGAGTAAAGGCCTTTCGATTGTGGAAGAAAGACTTCGGCATTTACATAATACGAATGGACATCAGCCTTTCAAGATTACAGACATGTATGATCGTTTGCATCAGCCATTAGGCACTCGAGTAGAGATCACATTACCCATGGATTAACCAGAAAAAATTACCGCTATGAAAGCCGTTATCATTGAAGATGAAGAAAGAAGTCAAATTGTACTGGAAAATTTATTAAAAACGTATTGCGCCGAAGTAGAAGTCGTTGCAAAAGCGGATTCAGTAGCAAAAGGCATTCAGGCTATTCAGGAACATCATCCGGATATTGTATTCCTTGATGTCCAGATTAATGGCGGGACAGGGTTTGATGTCCTGGATAAAATGAATGGGGAGAACCCTTCTGTGATATTCACCACCGCCTATGATCACTATGCATTGAAGGCATTTAAATTTAGTGCCATTGATTATTTATTAAAACCTATTGATATCGAAGAACTAAAGTCTGCTGTCAAAAAAGCAAGTCCGGCCAATAAACAGGAAGAAGATTCTTATAAAATTCAGAATCTCCTAACCAACCTTAAGAATCCGAACGAAGATCCGGTCCTCCTCGTCTCCACATCAGAAGCAGTTGAATTTATCCGCATTCGTGATATTATTCGCTGCGAAGCGCAGGGAGCGTATTCGCAATTATTTCTGCGGGACCATAAGCCCGTCATGGTCAGTAAGATCATCAAGGACTTTGAATTTCTGCTGACGGATTATGGATTTTATCGTGTACATCAATCTCATCTAATTAATCTCAAGGAGGTCCGTAAGTTTGTCAAAGCTGAAAATTATCTGCTGATGCGCGACGGAGCACAGATTCAATTGGCCCGGAGCCGAAAGGATGAGTTTTTTAATGTGCTGAATAAGGTGCAGGTGTAGTCCATGGTCAATA
>JALYSC010000162.1 GCA_030855005.1 Bacteroidota bacterium
AATTAGTCACGGGGGTATGTAAGGATGTTCATGATGTCGACAGAGATCTCAATGAAGTTTTACAGGAGGTACGGATGGCCGGACAAAAAACAGGAATACGTTTTTCGGGAACAGGCACCAATCCGATAGCAAATTATAATGAGCGTATTCTAAGCAGATCAGAGAGATACCATCAACTGCTTGAAAGAAATCAATGGCTCATTAAGCGGATGGCTGTATATGGCCTTCATGTGCATATTGGAATGAAGAATGGCGATGAGTGCATGAGATTCAATAATTTTTTTCTCCATTTTGTACCACACCTGATTGCATTATCGGCCAGCTCGCCGTATTGGAATGGTCATGATACCGGATTGGCCGCAAGCAGACCCACTGTATATGAATCACACCCGACATCGGGCATTCCCTACACAGCTCATAATTGGACAGACTTTAATGTTTTATATGAAAAATTAATCCATACAAAATCTATTGAGAGCATGAAAGATATTTGGTGGGATCTGAGACCAAGTCCTGTTTATGGAACACTCGAAATCAGGATTTGTGATGGACCGGCTACTATGATGGAATTAAAAAGCATTGTTGCATTTATACATTTGCTTGCTCATTGGTTTAATGATAACAGACATCTTTTTTATAAAAACAATAAAATCTTCCCTGAGCATTGGATTATGCGGGAGAATAAATGGCGGGCCATCCGGTATGGCCTTCAAGCTGAAATCATCAGTCATGAATCCATGCAACTCAATAAGTTGTCGGATAGCATTCGTTATTGGGTCAACAGATTGCAGTCATATTCAGAACAGCTGGGCTATCAGTCCTACATGGAATGCATTACCCATATAGTGGATAAAGGTAACAGCTCAATGCGGCAACGAAAAGTGATGAAATACTTTAATGATATGACTCGCGTGGTCGAAAGCAATGTTTTGGAATTTGAAGCTGGTCAACCGAGATGGAATTAATCTTTACTCATCTCCGGACGGAGTAGGTTTTTTTCCAGTGGCTATCAATCCAACCGTCATCAGGAGGCCAGAGAAAATGATCGTATATAGTAGAATACCATTTTCAAAAGGAACAAGAAGCATGTCAGCAGGAATACTTAAAAACAGTAATACGCTGATTAATCCGCGTGGTGTAATCAATAATTCAGGCCAGAGATGTGCGCGGGCGATAAACCGAAGGTAAGCCCAACGCAATAAATACACCGCAATGATGGTCGTCGTGCCGTAAAAGAATACCTCAGGGCGAAAGAGATCATCAAAGTCAAGGGTATATCCAAAGACCAGGAAGAAAAATGTCCTCAGGATAAATGCACTTTCGGCTGAAAGTTGATGGAGACTTTTCAGATCAGTGTTGAGGGACGGATAGATCATGTAATTTTTTATCCTTGAAACCAAAGAAAACCTGCTTAACTTCTCTGCAATCAATTCACTATTGCGGAGAAACAGACCAAAAGCTAACACAACGACGAGGGTCGAAAGATGAAACCGCTTTCCAATCGCGTAGACAAGGATCAGAGCAGAGATAATCAGAAAGAATTTTACATGATGGGTGACACGCCCCATCATAAACAGAAAGAAAAAACAACATAACAGGGAGAGTCCAATGACCAGGAATATATTGACACCAAAATCACTCAGTCCTGAAACGGAGAAGTGCTCATTGGTCATGATAAAATTGAATATCATGATCCCCAGAATATCTGAAAAGGAGGATTCATATATGATGAATTCCTTTTTTTCATCTTGCAATGAAATCACCGAAGGAATGGCAATCGAAGAGCTAATGACACTAAACGGGATCGCATTGAGAAGGCAGATATAAAAAGACTGTTCTGTAAAATAATAAAAGATAAAGGCAATCGAAGCCGACGTGAGGAGGAGCAGAAACAAAGCCGCACCAAAGGCATTCTTGATGAGCTTCAACTTTCGTGCCTCGTATCTCAGCTCAAGTGCTCCTTCAAAGACAATTAGGATCAATCCAACTGTACCAAGCAAGGGCAAAAGCAAAGTAAAATCATAGAGGGCTATGTCAAAGTATACAGATGCATATCTGATCAATATCCCTAACAGAAGCAGTAGTAATACAGAAGGTACATTAGTACGGCGTGAAAAGGTATCAAAGAGGTACGAAAATATGACCAGCGAACTTAGCAGGATCAAAATGGTATATGTATCCATGTGGTGAATATAGGAAATGTGAATAGTTGGATCCGAAACGCAACCTGGTGCCTCCGGTTTGCTCTGCAAAAACAGGAAGCTCAGTCTGCCTGGTGCCTTCGACCGCTTTTTTGCTGTGCAAAATCAGCTAGCTCAGTCACCGGCTGTTTTCTGTGTAGAAACAGATCTCATTATTTCTCAGTGGAATTATTTTAGCAAAAAATCTTACATGAATTAGTTAAGCAAGCACTATTGTAGAGTTCGCGGTGACTGAGCTTATTTTTCGTGAAACAGAAAAATGGTCGAAGCCACCCCGCGAAGAAAAATGGTCGAAGCCACCCCGCGAAGAAAAATGGTCGAAGCCACCCCGTGAAGATTATGTTCACGTGATCTTCCAGGTCGGAAAAACATATTTCACCGCCCTCTTCCACATGGGCAGCTCCTTATCAGAAGCATCGTGAGCCTCAGCAGCCTGCGTACCAAATGCATCAGCCATACGGAAATGACTACCACTCCACGTCTTGGCAATAGACATGATTGCCTCAAAAAGTTTGCGCTGATTTTTTGCGACATCATTTAGGTAATCGGATCGTTTTGAATTCGGAGTAAAAAGATGTTTCACACGGATCAATGCATGACGTACCCAATCCTGCGTTTTGTACATCGAAGTAAAAAAAGTAGTTGCCTCCGACAGATCGAGTTTCAGGATGTCATGGAAGATAGGTTCGTAATCTTTTTTATCATTAAATAATTTGACAATACCATACACAGCTTTTCTGTCAGCCAACGGCAGTACATCAGCCATGAAGTTGATAAGTGGTTCGGCTAGCAGCGGGCCATTGGGATTGTCTTTTATAAATTCTTTCGCATAAATGCGTTCCTGCACCTGCACTCCAATTTTATAATCAGATGGATTGAGGGCATCCACCACACCCAATGCCCGGCCGATGATGTGCCATGCGTAATAATAGTTTTGAATGTCTTCGTCACTGATCTTTTCACCGGATGCCAGCAAGCCATGAATCACTTCGAGGCTGAAAGTATGTACCGCGAAGATCATATCCTGCTGATTAATGGGTCTGCCCCATTCTTCATTCCATTCTTTCCCTTCCGTTTTGCGGATCTTGTGCATATCGATGCGCGTGCGGATAAGTGCATGCACCATACGAAGACGTTGTATGGCGCGAATCCCATATCCTTCGGGCTCGAATGCATTAGCTTCCATTACATCCATGACAAACTGCATCGTGGAGATGATGCGGCGATACGGATATTTGGGAAGCAACTGTGTGTGCGCAAGCACATTGGTTGATTTGAATGCCGCGTATTGTTTGAGGAGTGAACGTACCGCAAGAGCGATAGTACACTCCGTCATATGCACATTAAAAAAGATGGATGCTTTGCGCAGACTTTCTTTTTCTTCCGGTGAAAATGTAATGAAGGTGTCACCAAAATATATTTCCAGGACCTGCTTGTATTTACTCAGATAAGAATCAACGTCTCTGACAGTGACATCTTTTTTCTGTTGTACTGTTTTCAGCTGATCGAAAGAGACAGGATCTGAATTTTTCTGCAGGCTGCCAAGTATCCGATGGAACTCTTCATGGTTCACTACCTCCATGACGGTGAGTGCTATGATATCGACATCTCTGTCGCCCTGGTAACGATATTTTTCAAATTCCTCATCGGTGAGGAGCATTGGATTGACGGAGGAAAGCATGGTTGTTCGTTTTGAGGGGAGGAAGATAAGCAAGACTTGGGAGTGGGTTTCGGTTTGATCAGACTAGGGCCAAGCAAGACCACAACCATTATCTGGATTAGCTGGGAGATGTGGCGGAAGCGATGGAGTGCCTGTAACAGCCTGATAACCAGGTGGAAATATATAGTTTAATGTAGTTTTTGGATATCCTGATGAAAACTATATATTTGCCGTCCCAAATCGCCTCCTTTCTCAAAGCAGATCGGGACATTTGAGTAGAATAAATAATTGCCTCCTTAGCTCAGTTGGTTAGAGCGCTCCCGCGTAATGGCGGGATTAATCCGTAGGTCCTTAGGATTAATCAACTGAAAGAAGAAGATTTGAAATATTGCCTCCTTAGCTCAGTTGGTTAGAGCGCCGGACTGTTAATCCGTAGGTCCAAGGTTCAAGTCCTTGAGGAGGCGCCAAAAAGGACTTCGTTCGAAAGGATGAGGTCCTTTTTCATTTCACCTTCTGGCTTTGCCAGTAAACCCGCGTCGTTCCCTTCGGCTGATATATATTGAATCGCATATACTTGCTTGCGATACTTTGCTGCAAGAATCTTATTTCAAAACATCATCAGGATAGAGACATCAAATCATTTTAAAAAATCACTGGAAGATCTTGGATATCAACGGTAACAACATTGAGTTTACAGTGAAGACGGAACGGCGTGCATTCCTTCGCTGACCCTTTTTCATTTGTGTCTATATGCAAACCTGATTGGCACGCTGGCACTTTTTACTGACCATTAAAATGTGTTACATTTAATTTCTTTGATTCTACAAGTGTAGGTGGACGAAATTCACAAAGGCCATCATCCATTTGATAATGCTTAGTTTGTATGCGCAATTACATGATCAACCATGAAACCATTACAATTTATAATTACTGTTTTACTTTCCTTTTCTACTACTATTGTCCTGGGACAAGTCTTACCTGCTAATCTTAAGTGGATCGACCTGACATATCCATTCTCCGAACAAACATTGTATTGGCCGAATAATCCAAAGGGATTTACTTTTGATACTTTGTATGAGGGTCACACGGAAGGCGGATACTATTATTCATCGTATAGTTTTTTTGCACCCGAACACGGAGGCACACATCTCGATGCACCTGTTCATTTTGCAGAAGGAAAGAAAACAGTTGACCAACTCTCCCTCAATCAATTGATAGGAGATGCAGTGGTTATTGATGTTTCAGTACAAGCAAAAGACAATCGTGACTATCAATTTTTAATTGAAGATGTATTATCGTGGGAAAAAAGACATGGAAAATTGAAGTCGGATGTGATCATTCTATTTCGCAGCGGATATGGAAAATACTATCCTGATGCATTAAAATATTTTGGAACGAGTGAGAAAGGAGACCAGGCAATTCCCTTGTTGCATTTTCCCGGTATGCATCCTGATCTTGCTCAATGGCTTATCACAAAGAGAAAAGTAAAAGCGGTAGGTCTCGATACACCCAGTATCGATTACGGACAGAGTAAAGATTTTAAAACGCACCGGATATTATTGGGTGAAAATATTCCCGTCTTTGAGAATGTAGCGAATATGGATAAGCTACCTGAAAAGAATATTTATATTATTGCTTTGCCAATGCTTATTAAGCATGGTAGCGGTGGACCCTTGAGGATTATTGCGGGTGTGAAATAAAAATTTTGCATCTCTTAGTTTTTATTTCTCCCGAAGCGGAGGGACAATCGACTTTCACCCATTTGAAATATGGAATGTGATTAGTTAATCAGGAACCCGCAATCGGTCTGTAAATAAAAGTTTTTCCTTTTTTAATATTCTCCATTTTAAGAGGAGTCAGGATCACCTTGCGTGTATTATTATAATTCTGATGAGCAATCGTGAAATCATTAATAGCATGAACTTCATATACAACGGCGGTATGATGAGGCATGTATTGGACAAATCTGCCATTGTTACTCACACTTTCGATCTCCACATTTTCAAACTGCATTATGTCGCCGGGATAGATGCATTCTGATTTAGGATTAACTAAGCGGCCATAAGAATATTTCCCATTCCATTTTGCTTTGTATATGTTAAGTGGTGTGGCTGCAAGATCCCAGCATTCGCCGCGATCTACTTTTTTGCGGAGGTTTGATTCGACGAAAGACAGAATTTGCTGATTCAATATTGGGACACTGTCGCAAGGATTACTTTGCGTAATCGACGAATTAAAAGCTATCACATTTTCTCTCTGTACATCAACAGGAGTGAATACGAGATTGCATATTAATAGAAGTAACACCATGCAATTATTGATTTATGTCAATAACGAATAATAACGGAATTTATGGTGATTTCGTTTTGGATACCGGATGCCAGACTCTGGTTGATACAGAAGATCTCACGCAGAGGCGCAGAGAACGCAGAGAAAATGTCGCGCAAAGGACGCAAGGAAAATTAGACGAAGAAAAGCGACTCACACTTCGACTCGGCTCAGTGCAAGCAATTCACACTTCGACTCCGCTCAGTGCAGGCAACTCACACTTCGACTCCGCTCAATGCAGGCAACTCACAACTCACGCAATTCAGCTCTGTCGTCGATGTATCCTGTCTTTGTTTTCACATTGAAGCCTTTCTTTTCTGGCATGGTTTTGAAAAATAAATCCCAGAGGGGAGAAGAAACTCCATAAGCAGCATTAGGTTGCTGATAGTGATGAAGTGCGTGATGGATCCACAACACTTTGAGGAAATTCTTGGGAGGTGGAAATGCATGTACCGAATAATGTACACACAGATAAGTTGCATATCCTGCCACAAATCCGGCGGTAAATGGAATGCCGTAATGGCCAAGTATTAATCTATAGACTAAAAAAAACACCGCGGTCATCGCAACACTTACAATTGGGGGCATGGCAAGTCGTGTTTTATCTTTCGGATAATCGTGATGCGCGCCATGTAATACATATTGAAGTCTTTCCTTTTTTGGAGTATC
>JALYSC010000579.1 GCA_030855005.1 Bacteroidota bacterium
CTATTGAACAGCACTGAGCCTGACAAACAATTAGTCTCCATACTATTATCATTCATTATACAGGATTCATTGTTTGTTCCTGTTCCGATGGGAGAAATTCCATCCAGGCAATTTGATAAAAAGCCAGTTGTGTAAGTTGTAAGATTACCAGTTACACCTGGTGTGTACCTAAGACCAAAACAAATACTGTCAAGACAACAATTTGAGGCTTCACCGCAAGTATCCATTGCAGGAATATTAGGGATCCACTCTAAATTTGATACACCCGGAGTCAACACATTGACCACAAAACTGCATGTTGATGTGCAGAAATTACTATTGGTCACTGTCACACTAATTGTCATTGAGGGTGAACTTCCGCCTGTGTAGGAAATTGAGTTTGTGCCCAAGCCAGCTGTAATCATACCAGAAGAAAGGCCCCATAAATACGTAGCTCCCACGCCTGCGCTCACAATTGAAGCATTATTCCCCGTGCTTCCTGAATAAATTGTTGGATTAGCCGTAATGGTACAAACAGGAAGTGGATTGATGGTTGCAGAAGAAGTTGTGGTACTGCATCCGTTAGCATCCGTAAATGTAAAATTGGCAACCCCTGGCGACAGCGCAGTGACAAGTCCGGCATTATTCACACTTGCTACCGCTGGATTACCACTTATCCATGTACCTCCTGAAGATGGAGATAAATTGAATGTTTGGTTTACACACATGGCAGCCGGAGATGATGTGATCACAGGTAATGGATTGACTGTGATAGTAACTGATGCATCATCTACGCAACCTGGATATGATATAGTAACCGAATAAGAAGGCATTCCACTGATAGGAGAAACTGTTATTGTCGGCGTAGTAGCTCCGGTTGACCATGCATATGTGGCAGCCGGTGCAGTAGCATTAAGCAGAACGGAAGCTCCTGTGCATATTATACCATCGTTATTCATGATACCACTTGTCTCGGTTACTGTAATAGTGGCATTCGGTGACACTGGTGATCCTCCGGGAGCAGGTGCATTTAACCATGGACAATAAAGCACATTTGTTGACACATTAGCTCCAGAACCGGGACCAACAGGACCAGGACCATTAGCTGCACCCCAGTAATTTAGTGTTGCATTAATTCCTGTTACAGATTGGTTCTGAACTCCAAAGGATATACCACTTAGATTATTATTTGGACTTGCTGTAACTACACCTACAATGGCGGTTGATTCTCTACGTACGTCTACCCCATTATCCGGAGTGCCATTAAATTCATTGGACGAGACTGTTCCAACACCATCATTTCTGAAATTAACACCGATACCATTATCATAGATATGATTGTTGGTCACTGTCGCACTTCCTCCATTCACATCAACACCGATCGCAAATCCATGGATGGACATATCGTTGTTGACGATATTCGCTGAAGCTACTTCTCCGTCCACATGGATACCTGTAAGTAATTGACCTGTACCGATGATTTGACAATCATTGGTTACGGTCAACGTAATACTTGCATTAATGGTGTTGGCCGGATTGTCTTTCACATGTACCGCGGCGATTCCAGATCCTGATATCGTAACACCTGATAGCGTGCCTGCACCCGGGTTTGCATTGGAAGCATAACCATCATAGTTGCTGGCCACCACGCCGTATTGACATCCGGTGATAGCACCTCCCGAAACAGTTACATTAGCTGCTGCGGAACAATTCCAGAAGTCAACACCGGCATAAGCGCCGCTGATATTATTTCCGGAAACATTTGCACCAACCGACAGGGAACTCAGTGAAATGCCCAGGTGGTTTAATGATCCTGCTGAAGTTGCAATAGTATTTGTTTGAATATTGAAAGCAGATGCTGTTCCATACGCGAGGTTATGGAAAATTCCTCTACGGGAAGAAGTGATGCTATTATTGCTGATTGAATTAGTAGTTCCTGTATTTGCTGAGAAGAAATTACCTGTCTGCACACCTGCTCTGACACGGGTCATTACATTGTTATCAATAGCAGCATAAAAGTTGTTGTAGATCAGGATGCCAATACCATATGGTGATTGCTCGATATTATCCAACTTGTTACCAGTAATGAAATTATTGGTGGTCACCCCTCCACCGT
>JALYSC010000580.1:0-943 GCA_030855005.1 Bacteroidota bacterium
TCCTTATCCTCTGGAGAACGGAAAGCATATTTATACAAATCAATTTCCAAAGCGTCCCACCCTACAATTTGGTGTAGGGCTCCCTTTCAATTAATTATTCTTCTACACCATATATACTGCATATTGGACATTCAGATGGATCATGTCCACGGGCAGGACAATATTCACGTCCGAAGAAAATAATCTGAAGGTGTACTTTATTCCAATCCTTCTTATTAAAAACTTCTTTAAGATCCTTTTCTGTTTGCACCACATTTTTGCCACTACTTAATCCCCATCTACGGGCGAGTCTATGTATATGTGTGTCTACAGGAAATGCAGGAACATTAAATGCCTGCGACATCACAACTGATGCTGTCTTATGTCCCACGCCAGGTAAGACTTCCAATTCTTCAAATGTTTTTGGAACTTTCCCACTATGGTTTTCAAGAATTAGCTCCGAAGTACGGTGAATACTTTTTGCTTTCTGAGGAGATAATCCACAAGGCTTAATTATTTTTTGAATTTCACTTACAGATAACTTCACCATTTTCTTTGGTGTATCTGCTTTAGCAAAAAGAGTTGGTGTGATCTGATTAACGCGAATATCTGTGCATCGTGCTGAAAGTATAACTGCGATTAAAAGCGTGTATGGATCTTCATGGTCCAGCGGAATGGGAACCTCAGGATAATTCTTATCCAATATTCTACCTATTGCATTAGCCTTTTGCTTCCTGGTCAACTTTCGTTGCTTAAATACTGGTTAAAAATTGCATGGTATCCACACCATCCGCATACTGATCAAGTGTTGGTTGCTGTGATTGACCAAATGGAATGTATTCCCAGCCAACAATTGATGATTTACTTACTACGCATTGTATATCTTCTTTTCGTTCAGAAAGAAATTCCATGACCTCACTCATCTCCTGATAAAATTGAAAATGGACACTGCCTATTCGGGAAG
>JALYSC010000580.1:953-2094 GCA_030855005.1 Bacteroidota bacterium
GCAATAACCGGATCTTCTTTAAGTATGAGTTGAGGATAATAGATGTGAGGAATTTGATTGATGATATAAATCGCAAAATTATATTCCAGGTTATTCTTGTACTTGTTATGATGTTGAAGTTCCTGATATTTTTCAATAGCTTCTTCCCACAAGGTGAAATTATATCCGTCCGGAACCATCATAAAAGAAACATTCCGGCACCCTAATCCAAAGTATAAGAAGATATCATCAGCTAATCTCTTCAGGTCGTCAATAGTCTCATCGCCAGTAAGAATTGCAATTCCATTTCGGTTTCGTCTTAGCAAATGAGGATATTTACTAAAATAATATTCAAAATATCTCGAACTATTATTACTACCCGTAGCGATGACAGCATCAAAGTCTACGAGCCTTTCAGTGAATTGAACATGCTCATTAATTCCGGGAAGTATTTCATTCCATTGACTAACTACTTCCTTAATCAACACAGCATCCTTATCACTTAATTTTACAGTTGCACGATTCCCGCTAGCGAGGACACAAAATAAATCATGAAAACCTACCAACGGAATATTACCCGCCATAATGATTCCAATATTTTTGGGATTTGTCGTTGTTACAGGATATTGACTAAGCCAGCTACGACACTTGCCCCGATCCATAGATGAATTACCAATCGAGGTCAAAGCAAGTCTTATAAAATCTGGAGTGAACCACTGATTTTCAATAGATGCCTGATGAATTGCTTTTTCCAAAGCAGTGTTAGGATCCAATACTGCCTTTTGAAGTTCTGGTAATGAATTGAGAAATAATTCCTGATTCATTCTCCGGGCAATTCTTTGCGATGAGCAATATATGCCCGCCACTTATTCATTAATTCTTTCATGTCATCCGGCAAGCCACTATCGAAGTTCATTTTTTCATTTGTTACTGGATGAACAAACCCTAATGTACGGGCATGCAAAGCTTGTCGGGGACAAACTTTGAAAGCATTATCTACAAACTGCCTGTATTTAGTGTAGACAGTTCCTTTTACAATCCGATCACCACCGTACCGCTCATCATTAAAAACCGGATGACCCAAATATTTCATGTGCACACGTATCTGGTGAGTTCTTCCTGTTTCCAACACGCATTTTACAAGACTTACATAGTACAGGTC
>JALYSC010000581.1 GCA_030855005.1 Bacteroidota bacterium
CATATCGACAGATGATTTGGGATCAAACGTCATCCTTTTTTTAGGATCCACCTTAATGATAAAATATTTCAACGCGGCCATCCCAATTTTCCTGATGGTTTCTTTATCCCGCATTTCACGTTCTATTGCTGCATTACCTGCCTCTTCAATTACTTCTTCAATGAGATCATCTGCATCTACGACAGTACCTTCTCTCGACTTCATTTTCCCTTGTGGCAGATCGACCATCCCGTAGGATAAGTGATGCAGTCCTTCTGCATAAGGAGCGTTTAGTTTTTTCATTATCGCAAACAATGCCTGGAAATGATAATTCTGTTCATCCGCGACAACATACACCATGCGTGAAGCACCTGTATCCTCATATCTTTTCTCAGCAGTTCCCAGATCCTGGGTCATATACACTGAAGTCCCATCCCTGCGCAGTAGTAATTTATGATCCAATCCATATTCTGTAAGATCCACCCAAACCGATCCATCGTCTTTACGATAGAATGCTCCTTTATTCAAACCCTCATCAATCATATCCTTACCCAGGAGGTAGGTATTGCTTTCGTAATACAATTTATCAAACTCAACACCAAGACTTTTATACGTCACATCAAAACCCTCATATACCCAGGTATTCATTTGCTTCCACAAGTCCATGGTTTCTGCATCATTAGCTTCCCATTTCAGCAATAGGTCACGGGCCTGTCTACCTAACTCACTGGCTGTATTGAAATAATTGTTTTTATACCCTTTGAAAAACTCTATTTCATCTTCCTCTGTGTTCTTCCTGTTTAGGAATAAAGTCTGCGCCTCTTTTGTGGTTTGCCATTCAGTATATTCTCTTGTGAATTCGATTTCAAATCTGACATACCAATCGCCTACAAAGTGATCACTTTTTAAACCCGCTTCTTCAGGAGTGATTCCATTGCTGTACTTCATCCAGGCTAGCATACTCTTGCAGATTGCAATACCTCTGTCGTTTACAATCTGTACGCGCTTAACATCATGGCCGCAGGCTGTAAGTATTTTTGCAGTGGACCATCCGAGAAGAATATTCCTGATGTGGCCAAGATGCAGTGGCTTATTTGTATTAGGTGAAGAAAATTCTACCAGTACTTGTTCTTTCTCCTGCACAGGCTTCCAAAAATCTTTATTGTCATGCATGTACTCAAGGACGCTATTCCAGTAGGGACCCGATAAGGATAGATTTAAAAAACCCTGTATGACCTCAATTTGATCGACTTTGTCAAAATGAGTACTGATATATTCACCCAATGCAGCAGCGATCTGCGGTGGAGCCTGGCGTAGTGTTTTGGCAAAAGAAAAGGTTACAATCGTATAATCTCCTTTGTGCTCTTTCTTGGTGGGTGTGATAAGAATGTCAGCAGGATCTACATCCATATCATACAGGGCTTTGATTCCCTGTGAAGTCACCTTCCCGATTTCATCTATTATTGTAGTCATATAAGGGCGGCAAAGTTACGATCCTGCGGCAAAAAAGCTGAATACTGTTTGTCCATAGTGCCTATCCTCAATAAAACCAGGAATATGATGGAATTTTAATTGCGATCGATGCTCCAAAATGGCAAAGCCAGCAGGTGTCAAATGTTGAGCTTGTAATAAAGCAGCAGGAAATTCCTCAATGCCTTTCATATCATAAGGTGGGTCTGCAAAAATATAGTCCCAAGTACGTACCGCATTTGAAATAAACTTCATCACATCGCTTTGAACTATAACCATTGGAAGACTCCATTCACGCTTCATCTTATTCATATACTTCACACTATCGCGATATCTGTCTACATAAGTGATGTCCTTACATCCACGCGAAGCAAGCTCGAACGAATGAATGCCTGTACCGCCAAAAAGGTCCAGTGCACTGATAGTTTCGTAATCCAATCTGTTATCCAGAATATTAAATAATGCTTCGCGGGCGAAATCAGTTGTGGGGCGGACTGGCCAGTTTTTAGAAGGTATCTCAAGACGTCTTCCTTTCCATTCCCCGCCTATGATCCGCATGACCTGTAAGATGTCATCAGTGACAGGAGCGATGGAAAGCTGAGATGCTGATCTATTTTAACAAGGTTTCTTCCAGGCAACTCAAA
>JALYSC010000582.1 GCA_030855005.1 Bacteroidota bacterium
GCTCTGTATCCTTTCTTACTATACCAGTAATCGTTATTATTAAAACTCAACATGAGTTGCGGTGAGAGATAAAACCGTGGGGATAAAGCTATCTGTCCGTGCGCGACGAAATAATTCCCACCGTGTCTTGATCCGCCTATACCAGCTTTCAACATATTCTTGTGTCCATTAAACCTGGTACCATAAAGTACTTGCCAATTATTATCCGCAATTGACCCGAGATCATATGCACCCATCACCTCAATAAAAGATAAACGCTCACTGAAAAATCGAAAACGGCCCTGCAAGGACGCTTTACGAGCATCCGTTTTGGGATTGTAATCACTATGGTCTGCAGGTTTATCGTCGATATCATTGCCAAGTAAACCCAACGACGCGCCGAGACCAAAGCCAATCCCTCGCATATCGTATTGCAACATCGGATTAATACTTATCAAACCATTACTAAAATTAGGAAGTGGATAATTGACAACCTGATTCGCTAAGGGTGTTTGCTTTTGAAATCCTGCATATACATTGAACGCGGCCAACAGACTACGCCATTGATTGTAATAGATCTTACGATTTATTCCGATTCCCCCGATTTTATAAGAATGATGATATGGGACTTCATCAACAGTTTCCACCAATGAGTTGTTTCCTTCGCAATCTGGTACGTTCATTCTCTGATAATTAAAATCATGATCATTATTAAAAGTGCCTGCGCCAGTCGTCAGATTAAAGGCTGTATAGGACGCCGGAGGTGGCGTAGAATCTAACGAGGGTTTGTCAACTTTTTGGCTCATTAGTGTACACGCGAGAACAAGCAGGCTAAGTGAATGCAAATATTTTGGAGAAAGAATAATCCGGAAGATATAGACCGTTATCAGAAGGATGCATAGTGGCATCACTACCAACAAGACAATGGTGCGTTCATCAGCAGATAACCATCCTCCAATTATTACCGAAGTAAAAAGAATGAAGACCGCAATTAAAAAAACTTTTACTTGTTGCATGGCAGCCACAGGCCTGCTCACACTAAGGGAAATATTATTCGCAAAAGTATATTCTCTGAAAAATAAAATCAATCCCAATATAGCTATACTGACCAGGATCTTCCACTGGATCATACCAATACCCATCCATTCCTGCGGATGCAGATGAAACCTGGTAAATTCTTCAACAAAACGAAATGCAAGTAACAGGATAACTGAAAAAATAAATTTTGATGAGGATGACTTCCAATAATTTCGTGTCTTCCATACAATTAACGCTATAGTGATGCCGGCTAATACGGTATACAATTGATCCGGATGCATAGCCAACGAAGCGTGCGCATCTGCAGAAATCAACCCTAAGTTTTGTTGTTCGATATAGGGTTTACTTCCGGGTCCATACGTAATTCCCCAAGGCATCGAAGTGATCACACCATGACAACACCCTGCTAACAAACATCCCAATCGCTGTACAGCAAGTGCAAGTGGCAAAGAGACTGCGCAGAGATCGAGTGCAGATGATTTATGACCTAAAAACTTTCCTGTGCTCCAGGCTGACAACATACCACCTATGATGGCACCTACAACAGATTTACTGTTGTCCAATGGTAGATGTCCATCACCTAATAATGACAACCACTGTGTGCCAGTTAGCATGATCAGCTTACTTCCGACAATTGCGCCGAGGATGCCGGCGGCAACGATGACCTTTAATTCCCGGACATCAATTTTGCTTTTACGTGCAGCTATGGCCGTCATGGCAATTCCCAGGAGAAGTGCAACCAGATTGAAGATTAAGTAATAATAAGAACCTTCGGAATGAGATTGGGTCAGGTGTAGCATGAGGAGTAATATTTAAAAGTGACTCCTGTAAAGCACCGTATTATATCAACCCATGGTAATACTGATTAATAATGAATTTCGGTGGATGGTGAATTCTTCGACACCATACTCGCATTCTTGTGAAGGATCAGGGATAGCGGTGGAAGGTAAATGCGGACGTTTCGTCTTCGCTCAACTACCGCAAAAGTATTAGGATTGATAATCAAATCTGCGCAAATTCATTTTTAAATAATATCTGCGTAATCTGCGTTGAAAATCACAATCAATCATG
>JALYSC010000163.1 GCA_030855005.1 Bacteroidota bacterium
CCGTTGTTTTTGGGTGAGATGAAACATGTCAATCGATTTGGATAGTTGATTGGTAAAACTAAATCCGACGCCCGGTGATCAAAGTACTGATTAATAACGATTTTGTAGTGTTGCTGAGTAATGTCTTGTATATCTTTGATGATATGACTTCTCTGACAAGTGCCCAGTTTAATCGACCTGCTGAAGGTGATTGTGATCCTTATTACTTCCGTTATACCGACATGGTTCCTGAAGTGGACATTGCCACCTTTCTGCATACGCAGCGTGATTGGTTTGGTGATTGGATTGAAAGCCTGTCAGCGGAGGATGCACAATTCAGATATGCGGAAGGCAAATGGTCTCTGGCCGAAATGATAGGTCATGTTCTTGATACAGAAAGAATATTTGCCTACCGAATGTTATGCATCAGTAGGAATGATCAAAGTCTCTTTCCCGGTTTTGATCAGGATGACTATGCGGCAGCATCAAACTATCATGAAATCAAGCCAGTGGATCTAGCAAATGAATGGAGAGCTATTCGTTCTTCAACATTATATCTGCTTCGACATATGAACCAGGAGATGGCTTCACGTATGGGCACTGCCAACAATAAAAATATTCGTGCGTCAGCATTTCCTTTTATCATGGGCGGGCATGTGGTGCATCATTACAGGATTGCACAGGAACGCTACTTGACGCATCCTTCTTAAGTGATGTTGCACACTGCTGACACCAGACGATTTCTTTCAAAAATGACCTTGCGTAAAATTTGGAATGCAGGGCAGGTTTGGTCGTCTTATCATCTAACACGCATTTTAAAACATCCAATTCAATGGGGTCGACCTATGACGATTTCCATAGAGCCGACTACAGCCTGCAATCTACGGTGTCCTGAATGTCCGAGTGGGCTTCGATCGTTCTCGCGCGAAACGGGGAATATGAAGGAGGATTTCTTTCGTAAGCTTATTGATGAAATGCATCAGCAATTGATGTGGCTGATTTTTTATTTCCAGGGCGAGCCCTACATTAATCCGAAATTTCTTGAAATGGTGCGTCATGCGCATGAGAAAGGGATCTATACGATCACTTCGACTAATGGACATTTTCTTCACCCTGAAAATGCGCGTAAGACTGTTGCATCCGGTCTTGATCGAATTCTGATTTCTATAGATGGATCGACGCAGGAAGTATATGAGCAATATCGCAAAGAAGGCCATCTGGAAACTGTACTCAATGGAGCACGAAATTTAGTTGCTGCTAAAAAAGAAGCAGGCTCTTCAACACCACATATCGTCTTTCAAATGCTGGTTGTTAAACCAAACGAACATCAGATTGATGAAGTAAAGGCCTTGGCAAAAGAAATTGGCGTCGATGAAGTAAAGCTCAAGACTGCGCAGGTCTATAATTATGAAGATGGAAATGATTTGATTCCTACGATCGAAAAATATAGTCGTTATAAAAAAGAAGCCTCCGGAAAATATTCCATTAAAAATGAATTATTAAATCATTGCTGGAAATTGTGGCATGCCTGCGTGATCACCTGGGATGGAGTTGTGGTGCCGTGTTGCTTTGATAAAGACGCGACGCATCGTATGGGAGATTTAAAAAAACAATCTTTTACTGAAATATGGAAAGGAATGGCCTATGCTAATTTCAGGAATCAGTTATTGAAAGGAAGGGACAAGATTGATATTTGTAATAATTGTACGGAGGGGTGTAAGGTTTGGGCGTAACCGGGATCACAGGATCACTGGATCACAGGGAATATTTGGGATTTAGGATTTGGGATTTAGGATTTGGGTCGACCAACGCTATCCCTGAATCGAAACTCCTACCCTCGTTTTCGCTGCGCAGAAAATGGTCCCTTTGTTTTTATGACTTCGTTCCTATTGGGAACGTAAGCATAATAAACCTCGGGTGGTTTCTATAGAAATTCATTCAAAAATCCCCGGCGTTTCGTAACGACGATGTTTCGCAAAAACAAGTGTGGATGGTAATGGCAAACTAAAGGGAGAGAGTGTGAGCTTTCCTTCCCTTCGGCAGGCTCAGGGACCGTTCAATCACTTCATGATAATTCACAAATCCATCTCCCCAGGATTTATAAATGAGAGTCGCAAAAGCGACTAGAATTTATAAAACAAGGAACGCGTAAACAGTGCGCAGGGGTAAGAGGATTTGTGATTTGGGATTACTTTTATCTTTTAACTTTTAACTTTTAACTTTTAACTGATTATCGCGTGAGTGAATAAAGAACATTCAATACCCTATAATTCGATTTTACGATTTTCATCAGTCCGACGGATTTGGCGCCAAATTGACGGCGGATCTCGGTGATTGGTTCGATCATGCTGCCGCAAAAGTCAAAAGTATTTACTGCTCGTTCTTCGAATGCAATACGGATGGCTTCGCGGCAGAGATAAAGACTCGCGCCCAATTCTCTTCCTTCATCTTCATCGCCAGACAAATAGTAATAAGCTTTGTCTTTATCCCATACAACAGATGATACAGCAACTAATTTTCCATCCGTAGTATAGGCACCAAATTTGATGCCTGCATCGTGAGCTGTAATGGCTCTATCAAGAGAAAGAAAAGTATCGTATGAATATGGAGATTTGATCTTTTGGCGTGCATACGTTTTGGAACAAACGCCATAAAATGTTTTTGGGTCTATGTCTCGTCGTATTTGCAATAATTCACTCGCCTTCCGAAGTTTCTTTCGATAACTGCTGTTGATGCGTTCATCTATTTCCTGTTCTTCCTGGCGGTCGATTGTGAAAGTGTAACGCATCTCCTGGAGAAATCCTTTCCAGTGAAAAGGAAGCCAGTTGTCAAAACTATTATTGTCAAAGACCATAGAAAAAAATCCATAGGATGGCAGATCATCGATTAGCGACCAAATAGTTTGTTTCTCACGGGTAAGCCATTTGTGAGGTGTGATGTCAGAAGGGTGGTCCATCCAGATGCTGCTATGATGCGTTAAGGCAGGAAGGCCAATGGTTTTAATCATCCATCGCCGACCGTATATGTATGGCATGGCCCCTACTATTCTTTCATTTCGAATGGCAAGTGCGACCTGCCAGGGACCGGTTGCATCCAGCCACCATGGTTGCATGAAAAGATGAGTAATTTTTCCCTGCTCGCAGAGTTCGCGATAGGCGGTGATCCGTTCCTGCATCGTCATACTTTCCTCCATTTACGGTACCAATGAAACCAGAATGGGTAATAATTATAAAGGTCTTCACGCTGCCCGTGCGTCGCTTCTTTCCATCTATTGACCCCTATGAGTGAAGGATCTTTATGGTCAGGATCATAGCCATTGAGATCAAGAAAATCTATGCCGTGACTTCGCAAATACAATCCATCCTGATAAAGCAAATAATAATGAGCTCTTCCCACCAGAGAAGTATCTGACATGTCCTCCTGGTGAGCCGATGCATTCACAAATAGCAAACTTCTTTTTTCTTCCTCATCAATCAACCATACATGACCTGCCAGTATTTTATCATCATGATATACTGCTGTGCAAACTATCCATGGTCTTGAATCAAAATCTTCCGACATATGTCCTCTAAGCTTTTTGGAGCTTGCTGTTTTGGAAAATAATTTAAGTATTTCAGGTAAAAAATCAATGCCGCGGTGAATGATCAATTTCTCTTCACTGACCTTATTGATTTTTGTGCGTGTAGAGCCTGACCAGGTTTTCAGAAAATCACATTCTCTCACATCTGCTATCATGGTGGGAACCGGAACACAAATCATGCCGCGAATCTTTTTTTGGACAGGGGAGAATAAATACGTCTCCCGCAACCCGAACTGCGGAGTTCTATGGAAATAGGAGTAGCACATCCATTTCTTCTTCTCCCGGATCATGCCTTCACGTCTTTATATAAATGGATCCATTGAGAAGTTATCTTCTCACGATTGAAGCGCTCGAAAACAATTTGTCCAATTTTTTGGTAGGAATATTGGCTGTATTTTAAAAATAATTCTCGCATACCTGACAAGAGAGAATCAACACTTTCAGTTTCTGTCAAGACTCCCTGATCAGGGCTCATCAAAATATATTCCGCTCCTGCAGTACGAGTAGCTACTACAGGTAATCCGCATGCTTGTGCTTCAACCATTGCAGTACCAAAGGTTTCATACCGGCTTGCAGATATATACACATGGCTATGCTGCAATACATCAGCCAATTCCACCGGTGATAATAGACTTTTCCAAATAATTAATTGCTCGACTCCGCATTCGCGTGCAAGTTTTTCCAATTCAGGTTTATCACGGATATCATCTATTAGGATCAGTTGCATTGAACCACCTTGTATGTTGGCGTAAAGTTTACCAAAAGCTTTAATCAACAGATCATATCCTTTGACGTACGCAGGTTCTCCAACAGATACCCAGGTAAAAGTTTTATGCTTATCAACTTCCTTGTGTATGAAGATTTTAGAATTATAAAAATTTGGAATTACGTCGATGTTGCCTGAAACATAATTCAACAAATTCTCTTTAAGCACAGGACTGACTGCGGTTATTCTGTCAGCATTCTGAATTCCCTTTTTAATCAGAAAACGATAGGCAGAAGGAATGTGGTCGTGCAAAAAATCTGAAAGATGCTCAGTATAGACATATGGAATACCTGTCTTTAATTTTACCGATTCAGCTACCATGGCTGCCTGGTAACTGTGCGCGTGTAAGATGTCTGGCTTACCATATTCCGAAAAATAATTTACCAATCCATCAGTGTATTTTTCGATCCATTGATTGATTATGTATTTATGAACCTTTGGAGGAAACCATTGCCTGACTCGATAAGTCTGCACTCCTTCTTCGATCCCGGATGTCATCTGCATCTTCGCAGGACCTTTCATTGAATAATGCGCAAAATATACACGAGCATCAATACCCTGTCCTACTAAGGCCAATGCCAGGGCATGGAAATTCTTCCCGGCGATACTATCGCTGTCGGCTTCAAAATACCACGATGGGAGGATCAGGACGTACATATAACCTAGTAGATTCTATCCTGTAAAAATGAGGAAAACCTGCATGGCAAACATTATTCATTTTTTGGAAGCCATGGAAACAATCTGTTTCTTATCAGTCTGTAGATTCCCATCAGTGATTCCGTTTTTTGAAACCCAAAGGTTCTATATATCAAAAGATAACCCGGGACCCCCTTAATTGCTGGTGCAAAACGGGAATTTAAAAAATATAAATTATGCAGCTGAACAGCCATTGCCGGATCGTAACGAAATACACCCCGCAAATTTTTAAAAACATAATTTCTAAAAGCCATAAGGCGATTTTCTGTGTCAAGACCCTCAGACCTGAGATACTTCCATATTAACTCACGAAGACGAATACCTGTTAACGGATGATTATGTTTACTCTGTGTAATGGATCCAGATACCCGTTGACGAACAATAGTGAGCCTGCTATTGTCAAAAGCAATCCTGCCATTAACAATAAGAATCCTGAATAATAATTCATGTTCCTGGTTATTGTTGTAATCCTTGCTCCAACCATTAATTTCATTCAACATACTACGCTTCCAGAGCATGGATGAAGTAGAACCTAATTGCGATGCCAACAAAGAATACCAGATATCGTCATTATACCAAGCACTTTCGATTTCACTTCCATTAACATATCTATAAATCGTGGGAGAGACAATCGCATCAGCATCATTCATCTTCAACTGCGAAGGTATTTTTCCCGGAAGTAATATATCATCTACATCCAGGAATTGTATCCATTCACCTCGTGCATGCGTCAATCCTTTATTACGGGCATATTGCGCTCCTGGAACAGGTTCATGGAGCCATACAATTGAATCATGGGAAAGAGGAGGGTCTGTCTTGTCAACAGTGGATAATTCTTTTGCATTACATACGACAATAATTTCGAATGAATTCAAATTCTGATCAAGCGCCGAATGGACTGCCTCGGTTAAAAAATGGACTTCATCCAAAAAGGGTATTATAATACTGACCTGAGGATCTTGATTCATGAAAAATTAACTCAATTAAATACTTCGGAAAGGTAAGCGGATCAACAGAAATATCTCACATTTGTATTCAAAGCTATTCCCTGTATGCGCCTCCTAATTGCTGCCATTCTCTTTATGCTGATAACGGCAAACGCTGAAGGACAGCCGCGCTCGTTTTTACAGCAATTACCCCAGGACACGGTGGTGGATGTGTTTGTAACCCTTGACTGGAAGGCCCTTGAGCGCAAAAAAATGGATAAAGCTTATATCCCGGCGACAGCGCATGTGGGTGCTGTTACTGGTGCTCAGGAGATGAATCTCAAGGTCAAGACCAGAGGGCATATGCGTCTCAGTATCTGTGCTTACCCTCCGCTTAAACTGAAATTTAATAAAAGCGATCTGTCACTACGTGCATGCAGTGATATGAATGAAATGGATCTGGTGCATCCCTGTCATAATGGCGAAGCATATGATCAGTTTCTATTGCGGGAATACCTTGCATACAAGCTGTATCGTCTGTTGTCACCATATAGCTTTGAAACCCGATTGATCCGAATGCATTATCTCAATTCAGATAAGACAGAAGAGCATGAGCCTACTTATGCTTTTCTGGTAGAAAATGAGGAAGAACTTGTAGATCGCCTCAATGGAAAAAGATATAATTCATCAACCATTAGTAGAAATTCCATTGAACATGAGTCTTACCTTCTGATGAGCCTCTTTCAGTTTATGATTGGGAATACCGACTGGCATATGCCAAGTCGTCATAATCTTGAGTTTATTGTTATACAAGGACATCCATTGTTGATTTCTGTACCATTTGATTTTGATTACTCCGGACTTGTTTCTGCACCTTATGC
>JALYSC010000164.1 GCA_030855005.1 Bacteroidota bacterium
ATCCAGGATCCCGTCACCCTCCGACCAGATGCTACCGTTGGCGAAGCACAAAATCTGATGCGTCAATATAAAATCGGAGGTATCCCTGTTACAAATGCAGATGGTCTGCTGGTAGGAATCCTGACAAATCGGGATCTCCGCTTCGAAGTCAGCAGTGATCGCAAAGTGTCCGAACTTATGACTATCGGCCCATTGATCACAGCTCCGATGGGAACTACGCTTGAGCAAGCCAAGAAAATTTTACAAAAACATAAGATTGAAAAACTTCCTGTCGTAGATGGCAACAATATCCTGACAGGTCTCATCACTTATAAGGATTTGATGAAATTGGAAGATTTTCCATACAGTAGCAAAGATCTTCACGGCCGTCTTCGGGTAGGAGCAGCAGTAGGTATCACTGCGGATACCATGTTGAGAGTCGAAGCGCTGCGGATTGTTGAAGTCGATGTCATAATTGTTGATACTGCACACGGTCATTCTGAAGGTGTCTTAACCATGGTGCGAACCATCAAAAAACGTTATCCTGATCTCGAAGTTATTGCCGGTAATGTTGCAACAGGAGCTGGTGCAAAAGCACTCGCAGATGCAGGAGTGGATGGTGTGAAAGTAGGCGTCGGTCCCGGAAGTATTTGCACTACAAGAATAGTCGCGGGTGTGGGCGTACCACAACTAAGTGCCATCTATGGAGCAGCACATGCTCTCAGGGGAACCGGAATTCCAGTAATCGCTGATGGTGGCATTCGGTATACAGGTGACATTGCAAAGGCTATAGCAGCAGGTGCCCACACCGTAATGGCAGGTTCTCTATTTGCAGGGTGTGAAGAATCGCCCGGAGAAACAATCATTCTTGATGGTAGAAAATTTAAAGTGTATCGTGGCATGGGATCATTAAGCTCCATGGCCCTTGGGTCCAAAGACCGCTATTTCCAAGATGTCGAAGATGATATCCGCAAACTTGTACCTGAAGGCATTGAAGGTCGTGTCCCTTACAAAGGAACTATTCATGAAGTCATGGTACAATACACCGGTGGTCTTCGCGCAGGGATGGGTTATTGTGGTGCAAAAGATATCGAAGCATTGCAGGAAGCCTCCTTTGTCAAAATCACTACTGCAGGCATAAGCGAAAGTCATCCTCACGATATCACCATCACCAAAGAATCACCAAACTATTCACGTTGGTAGGAACGACAAAAGGCAAACGATTACCTGTTTCCTATTATCAATCTTTGGATGTTACAACTTTAGCTAAAGATCTGTTAGGTAAAATTCTCTGCACCAACATTGATGGCCATTATTGCAGTGGTAAAATAATTGAGACAGAAGCCTATCGTGGCCCCGATGATAGAGCGTGTCATGCATACAATGACCGCCGCACACCTCGCACTGAGGTGATGTTCAACAAGGGAGGTGTTGCTTACATCTATATTTGCTACGGCATGCATCATCTCATGAATGTTGTCACCGGTCCGCGTGATCATGCGCACGCGATCCTTATACGAGCGCTCGAGCCTGTCAATGGTATTGATGTGATGGCTATGCGCAGAGAAATGAGCACTTCTGACTTAAGGCTTACCAAAGGTCCGGGCGCTTTGAGTGTTGCAATGGGCCTGCACAATTCACTTACAGGTTCATCTTTATATTCAAATTCATCACCCGTTTGGATCGAAGATCGCGGTCTCACTCTTCCTTCTGAATCTATCTGCATAAGCAAGCGTATTGGTGTGGAAAGTGCCGGTGAGGCGGCGCATTGGATGTGGCGTTTCTTCGAAAAAGGGAATCGTTATGTGAGTGCAAAAAGGACATGTGGATAACTATCCGGGGCCACTGACCCTCAGCATGTTAGACCCCTGTGGCACTACTAGTAGTGGCACTATTAGTAGTGCCACGAAAAATTGATGAGACTATTGCTTTTTATTGATTTCGGAATTAACTTTAGTCTTCACCAAATTTGACATACCAGTTGAAACTATCTCCCAATGAGATTTACCACGTGTATAACCGTGGTATTAATCGCCAGCTCATTTTCTTTGAGAGAGAAAACTATTTCTACTTCTTAGAGAAATTAAAAACCTACCTAGCTCCAAATTGCCACCTCCTGGCATATGGTTTAATGCCAAACCATTTTCATTTAATGGTTTGTGCAAATGAACGATCAAACATTCCATTTCGAAAGAGCAATCGTCACGCAGTAAGAAAAATTCACAGTAAGTCACCGGTTAAAATGACACTGTTCTCCTGGTCACTCCAACAATTACTGAGTACATACGCAAGAGGGATTAATACGAAATACAACAGGACGGGATCTTTATTTCAGCAAAACACAAAATCGAAATGTACCTCGAGTGATGTTCTAGTTGAAAACTATTCTGCCTGGTGTTTTAATTACATCCACAATAATCCAAAGATGGCAGGGCTCGTATCATCGGCTTCAGAATATGAATTTTCATCCTATCGCGACTACTTTAATAATGGAAAAGATTCAATCTGCAACCTTCTACTTGGGCGCCAATTACTGATGCCTGAATCAAAAGAATTTAAAAAAATGAATACTATTCAGGTACCAGAGGAAATCATGTTAAAGCTTTTCAAATAAGCCTTTGGTAAGGTCAGATTTGACCAAAAATTACCCTGTGGATAACTATCCGGGGCCTTTGACAATCAATGCGTTAGGTCGTTGTGGCACTACTAGTAGTGCCACCATTCGTTTTGAGGGGTCTTTGGAGGTGGGGGTTTGGGCTCTTGCTCATCAAACGTTTCTTCACCTTTCCACGTTATTACCCCAACATTCCATAGCTTGCCACACTTAATCATAATCTTCTTGCGATCACTATCCACCATCCTCATTACCTTCTTCTGCCTCAGTGCATTCGCACAACCTGAACTCACTACATACGATGAAAGTGTCAATCGCGATTATATCAGATCCGTCAGACTGCATGTATCAGGGCTTTTGCTTTCCATGCCTGTAGCATCGCTGGGAGCTAATGAAGCACTTACACTTTCGTTTGATGAACTCGATGGCAAGGGAACACGATATTATTACACTGTAATACACTGCGACAGGACATGGCAGCCTACACAAGAACTTTCGCAATTCGACTACCTCGGTGGATATAAGGAAGGAGAAATACGCGACTACGAAATTTCATCAGGTACCTACCAGGATTATCTGCATTATTATGTGAGCCTTCCCAATGATGAAGTCAAATGGAATATCTCAGGCAATTATCTACTAGTCGTGTATGAATCAGGTGCTGAAAATGACCCGATACTTACCAGGCGATTTATGATCACAGAAGAAAGAATGGGGTATAAGACCTACGTTGGAAAACCAGCGATGGTTGCCAAGCAAAATACACATCAGGAGATCGATATTACGATGGACATCAAAGCATTGCGGACTGCCAATCCACGAATGGAATTAAGTAATACGCTCCTGCAAAATGGAAGATGGGATAATGCTGTACACGACATTCAACCCAGGACGATTACAGGTACTGAGTTGTCTTATGATTTTCAGGATAACCTTGTATTCGAAGCTGGAAAAGAATTTCGCAATATGGATATCAGCAGCATGAAATTTAGATCAGAAAATGTGAAGGATATCATGGAATATAAAGAAGGCTTGACCACCGTTCTTTTCGAAGACGAACCACGCGCTTACAAAAATTATATATGGCGTCGTGATCTTAATGGGATGTTCGTGCCGTTCAACCGGGATTATGATCATAAGGTCATTCCGCTGGATTCATTGGAGTCAACTATCAATCTTGTCAACAGATATAATTACCGCGAACAGAATCGGAGCACTGAATACTCCGAAGTGCAACTAACCCTTAATATGTCCAACATCAACAGAGAAGTATATATCGTGGGAGGAATGACGGATTGGAAATTATTACCTGAATACAGGATGGTATTTGATGAGCGTATCGGGGCATACGTAAGCACTCTGTATCTAAAGCAAGGCTATTATAATTATGCTTACGCTGTAGCTAATGAAAAGGGTCTTCCCAATTTTTCAGAACTTGAAGGCAATTGGTATGCATCTGAAAACAATTATACCATCCTAACCTATTTCAGGCCCCGCGGTGGACAGTACGACCAACTTGTCGGAGTGTATACATTCAATTCCAACTATTGATTAGACCCCGATATCAAAATTCCTTGATCTTAAGTAAGTTTGCGGGACCAATTAAGCTTGTGAGTGGTTAATCCGTTATTTAATCGACTTGCTCGAAAAACCTCATTTCATAGTCAAGTCTGGAGTAATATCGCCCTACAAAACAAAAGAGCAGATGTCTAAACTGTCCCTACCCATTTTTTGCCTACTGCTATTGAGTTTCTCTATCAAGGCCCAGGAGACCTGGAATCTCGAAAGGTGCATCCGGGAGGCGTTGGATAAGAGCCTCTCCCTCCGTCAGGTTTCACTCTTTAGAGATGGGTATGAAATTGATGCAAAAAGGCTTAGAATGGAAAGGCTGCCAAGTCTCAATGCGAGCTCTGATATTGGTGTCAGCTTTGGACGCCGGGTTAATCCTGTTACCAACGATTTTGAAACTGATAATTCATTCTATCAAAGTGTCGGCCTGAATTCAGGCGTTGTTGTTTTCAACGGATTTCGGATCCGCAATTCAATCCGTCAAAATGATCTTTTATTGTCTGCTTCCAAGGAGGATATCCTCCAGGCTGAAAATGATCTTGGACTTAATGTCGCTCTCGCCTATCTCAATGTATTATTCGCATACGAAAATCTTGAAATAGCCCAGGCACGTGTAGGTCTCACTCAAAAACAAATCGATCATCTCGATAAACAAATCAAGGCCGGCAGCAAACCTGATAATGATATGTTTGAGTTATTAGCGCAGGTGGCTGCTGATGAACAAAGCATCGTCACAGCTCAGAATAATATCGAGATCAATGTGTTATCCCTCAAGCAACAAATGTTGATGGAACCTGACTACCCATTAGTGATCGAGCGTCCGCAATTGGATCTGGAAGATATTGAAGCATTAGAGAATCAATCTTTTGATGCAGTATACACCGCATCACTTTCTACCCAACCCCAGATCGCAGCCAGCGAAAAACGTCAACAGGCAGAAGAGTTTACTATCGACATTGCCAGGAGTGCGCTCATACCTTCTCTTACTTTAGGCGGAAATATCGGATCCAACTGGTCCGACCTGGCGAAAGAAACAAATGGTTTTATAATACAACGCATTCCACAGCAAGGCGTCTTCATCAATGGACAGCCCACAGTATTCGAAATCGAGAGTGAAATTCCAAGTAGCTTTAGTTCTATTCCCTATGTCTCTCAGTTGGATAATAATCTTGGATATGGCGTGGGAGCTTCCGTCAACATTCCCATTTTTAATAATTACAGTGGTAAAGCCGGTGTGGAACGCGCAAAGATTGGGGTCGTCAATTCACAAATCGAGACTGAATTGGTGAAACAAACTTTAAAGACAAATGTGCAAAATGCAATTGCCTCGGCAAGAGCCGCACGGAAATCACTTGATGCTGCTGAAGCCTCTGTTACTGCTGCAAGAATAGCATTGCAAAATGCAGACAGACTTTCTGAGTTGGGTTCACTCAATAACTTCGAATACCTCAGTGCACGTAATCGGTTTGATACAGCCGAACTTAATCTGCTTATCAACAAGTACGATTATATATTTAAAGTCAAAGTGATTGAATATTACCTGGGCCGTGGTATTCAGCTCAATTAATTTCAAACCTAATCATTCACATTCTACTTTCTCAATACACAAAGACCAAATGACAAAGCCAAAAAAGAAATCAGGTAAATGGATTATCTGGGCACTGGGAATACTGCTGGTTCTCCTGATGGTATTCGCAGTTATAAAGGCAAGACAAAAACCAAAAGGCGAAATTGTTGAAACCGAAAAAGTAACACTCCGCAATATCCGTGAGATTGTTTCAGCTTCCGGAAAAATATTCCCTGAGAAAGAAGTCAAGATCAGTTCTGATGTATCAGGTGAAGTGGTGGAATTATTTGTTGAAGAAGGTGACTCTGTTAAAGCAGGACAACTCCTCGCACGCATCGATCCGGAAGCTTATGCCAGTGCCGTAGAAAGTGCCTCTGCAGGAGTTAATGCATCACGCTCCGAATTGGCCCGCTCAAGATCCGGCATCGATAATGCACGTGCCCAGATTGAACAAACCAAAGCACAGGTTGATAACGCGCGTAAAATGAATGACCGTAATAAAAAATTAAAAGCAGATGGTGTCATCAGCGCTCAGGATCTTGAAGCTTCAGAATCCACACTGGCTCAGTTAGAAGCTAATCTTCGTTCTGCAGAAGCAAGCTTCAGAGGATCTGAACAAGGTGCTAAATCAGCTGAATACAATGTCGCAAGTTCGCAGGCAAGTTTGAAAGAAATAAGAACAAGCCTTAACCGTACAACGATCATCGCGCCAACGAATGGCATCGTTAGTAAACTGAATATAGAGCAAGGTGAGCGTGTCGTTGGTACAGTTCAAATGGCAGGAACTGAAATGATGCGCATTGCCAATTTCAACAGTATGGAGGTGCAAGTTGAAGTAAGTGAAAATGATATCCTTCGTGTAAGTATTGGCGACACAGCTGATATTGATGTTGATGCTTACCTCGATAAAAAATTTAAAGGCATCGTTACTGAAATGGCCAGTTCTGCTTCCAATACTAACGGTTTGCAGGAGGTTCAATTAACCTCTGATCAGGTTACGAATTTCATAGTGAAGATCCGCATCCTGCCTGAGTCATATGTAGCCATGATGAATTCCGCAATGCCTTTCAGACCGGGTATGTC
>JALYSC010000165.1 GCA_030855005.1 Bacteroidota bacterium
CTGTAGATGTGTACAATCCTTCAAGACTATTGACCAAATCTCCGGTGCAAGCCACGATGACAGTACGGGTCACAAGACCATCGAAACCATCAGCATTGGTTGCGGAAGAAGTAATCACATATTTATCAGGAGAATTGACATCAAAAGCAGAAGTACCAAAAAATGCACCATCAATATCCGTTGCAACCGGAAGCTCAACTCCATTTTCTGTCGCCTTTACAGGAGGAAGAGTATAGTCTGTTCCGCAGGGTATGATAGCAAGGTCACCTCCTTCATATTCAAATGATGGAAAGTAGGTTATCCTCGATATGCCGGATACTGATGGTTCATTATCACATGCGGAGAAGGTAAACATACCACCCAGAAGCAAAGACGCTAAGATTAAATTTTTCATACTTTTCATTTTTAATAGAATTTAGGTTATTAACGAGCCCACCAAACAGCTTCCGTAATCGGAACCTCAGCAGGGATGTTTATATTTGTATTACGTTCGGTCTCTGGATATACTAATCGCATGGGGAAAAGCCCATTTGTCGTTCCACCTACAGAATAAGTGAAGGTACCGGGTATTACATCAGCATCAAAAGCAGGTAGGGCAGAAACCGCAGGAATACCTGTGCGTTTGTGATCCCAGAATGCTTCATATCCACGATCTACGAGAGAAATCCATTTTTGTGTAATGATCGCTACGAGGTTTTCCTGAAGTGATCCGTTAGGATATTCATAGATGCCACCTGGAGCAACAGTGGAAGAACAATCTGTTCCTACACGTGCACATGCTGCAACTACTGCCTGATCATACAACGATTTAGCCTCACCTGCATCGCCATAGCGAGCATTGGCTTCTGCCAGCATAAACATCACTTCATCAGCACTGAAGAAGTAGATAGGACGAGTTGCATCAAGTATCGCTACGTCTGGTTGCTGCTCAGCAACTTCAGTAGTTGGAGCTTCAAACCATCCCTGCCACAGTCCATAATGACCTGTTGTGCCTGGAAGGAATAAAGCATCCAGTCGTGGATCATCATTCTCCTGCAGATAGGAGATCAGCGTGCGGCTACCTCTTAAGTTAGTGGCCACGTTAAGCTGACGTACGTTGGATTCATACAAAGGATTGCTTTGATCAGGAAGATCAACAAAGACATCAACTTTTGCATCCTGAGTCAGGAATGTTGTGCCACTGTTAAGCATAGCTGAAATAGCAGACTGAGCGCCACCATTATTTACTTTAGTCTGGCGTAGCAGTAACTTCAGTTTAAGGGTGTTGGCAAAATCTATCCATGCATTAACCTGATCATCTTTTTCAAGAGAACCAAATACAAAATCAGACGGAACCTGCGCAACGCTGCTGACAGTAAAGTCTTTAGCTAAAGCTGCATCCAGGCGAACTAATAAGTCTGCATAGATATCTGCTCCATTCTGGAAGGAAGGTGAAAAATTACCCTCTCCTCCTTTAAGTGATTCTGCGTAAGGAACGGCATCATACCAGTCCACAAGGATCTGATAAGTGAATGCTGTAAGACTGACAGCCTGTATGTACAGGTTCCAGTTTTCAGACTCTAATGCTTCCTGTTCAATAGTTGCGAGATCCACCAGGGCGCCGGCATATAATTCTGACCAGGCTCCCTGATAATCAAGTCTGTTGAGTGCATATCTGTCTTCATCACGGTATTGAGATGCCACGTGACTTTGTGTCCAGTGTTGTGCCCAGATACCTCCGACTACCGCATAATCAGCGCCAAGCACTGTAGCTATGGTGATCTCTGCTGCAGGCAATGTAAGTGCTGCAGGAGCAGTTCCCGGGTTGTTCGGATCTTTGTTGATGTCGAGAAAATCGTTGCAGCTTATCATGGTTGTGACAAGCAGAACGGTCATAAACGATACTATTATGTTTTTCATATATGATCTGTCTTTTGAATTAGAAGCTAAGTTTCAGGAGCGCTCCGAAAGTAGCGGATGTAGGTAATGCACCAAATTCACCTAACTGGCTTTGGATGTTAGTACCATAAGTAGAACCTTCAGGATCGACAAAATGATTTTCTTCAGGAGTCCAAAGGGCAAGGTTACGTCCGAAAGCAGTAATGCTTGCATTGCTGATTTTCGCTTTTCCGGTAAGTGATTCAGGAATATTATATGTCAATGACAAATTCCTCAACTTCATGTAAGACCTGTCTATCACGTGATTTTCTTCAGCAGCTAATACAGATCCCCAATAGGTGACTACGTTGGCTCTTGACACAGGTGTCAGGTTTTCGCTGTAAGTACCATCACCATTGTCAGTAACGGAATTAGGAACGATGAATGGCTCACGATCATTGTATTGTGTGTTCCATGCATTTCCTACGAAATAGTTAAGACGTGCAGTGTAAGAATACATAACACCGCCTTTACGATAGTCGCCGTTAGCGCTAAGTGAAAACGCTCCAACATTTAATGTAGTTCCTAATCCCATCATGTAGTCAGGATTGACAGAACCCAGGTAGTGTTGTTCAGGATCTGCCACTGGAAGACCATTACCATCTACAACCACTCGACCGTCACCAAGACGAAGTGGACCTGCAGAGTATACAGCACCAAGTGGTTTACCTACTTCAGCAACAAGATTCACACTATATGAATTGTTAAGGATTAAACGAGTTGCTTCTGTTTCACCTAGACTGTTAACGTTGTTATTATTCTTGGTGTAGTTGAAGTTCAATTCCCATGACCAGTTGCGACCTTTCAAAGGCACTGCGTTCAGACCAAGTTCAATACCCTGATTTTCAACTTCACCAAGGTTAGTTACCTGGCGAGTGAAACCACTGGAAGGTGCTAAGTCAACATCGATGATCTGATCTTCGGTTACTCTGTTATACCATGAGAAGTCGACTCCAAAACGATCCTGGAATAAGCGAATATCGGCTCCGAATTCAAGCTCTTTAGTCAACTCAGACTGAAGGTTTGGATTACCAAGACGATTACCGGCTTCAAAACCATTTTGACCTGCAATGGGGAAACGGATAGTTGCAAAAGCAGCTGTAGAACTTGCAGCAACAAATACCGGATTGATCAGATAAGGATCTGTGTCATTTCCTGCAAGTGCATAGCCTGCTCTCAGTTTGACAAAAGAGAACGTGTTTTCATCCAGGTTCAGTTTGTCTGTCAGCACAGCTGAAAGAGATACTGCAGGATAGAAAAAGCTATTGTTATCAATAGGTAGAGTAGAGGACCAGTCATTACGGGCACTCAATGTCAGGTAAAGGAAGTCCTGCAGACCAATACTGGCTACACCATACAATCCGATAGAACGATCTTTTCTCATAAGACTGTTGGATACAGGTGGATTGGATGAGTTAGACAGGTTGTAGAATTCAGGAATGGTAAGGTCAGTAACATACGTTGCAAGGAATTTTGTCTTGCGTTGATTTACGTTAACACCTCCTATCAGGTCAAGAGAAAAGTCTGATGACAGGGGAGTATTGTAACGAGCAAACATGTTTGCATCCAGCTGATCAGTATTCGTTTGTGACTCAGTGATTTTACCTACTACATCATTTGCAGATGAGTTAGGTGAACCCGGAGTGATACGGATTGGATTTCCCCAGTCCAGCAGATTCGCAGATCCGATGTCAGTACCCACTTTACCAGTGACACTAAATTCATCTGTGAATTTGTATGTAGCCCACACAGTTGGAATAAACCTCTTCTCATTAAAGTCATTGCCTTGTGTAGACAATACCAGATAAGGATTGGAAGCGTATGGTGTAAAGTAGTTATCCTGATTATAGAATTTGTCAGTAAAATCAGCGTAGTCCACGATAGCGTGGTCTCTTGGGATCTGAATAATTTCCTGTGCAATGGTAGCACCTGCTCCTGCATCATCGCCCTGACCTGTAGCAATTACTTCGGCTGTTTTGTCTACATATTCCATGCTTGCGCCAACAACCACTTTTTTGCTGGTCATTTCTGTACGGGCAGAGATGTTGTGACGGTTGTATGAATCTTTGCTGCCTGGTACGATACCATCTTCCTGGTTGTTACCATAAGACAATCTGAAAGTCAGATTTTCAGTACCACCTGTCAAAGCAAAGTTGTGAGACATTCCGGTTCCGGTTTCATAAAAATCCCGGAGGTTATCTTCTACCAATGAGAAAGGTTTAAGCAGACGTGAATTGTCTACTGTATTTCCCCAAAGACGGAGTTTGTCATCAAATTTTGGACCCCAACTACCATTTTCATTAGTAGCCCAAAGACCAGACCAACCCTGACCATACTTGTTTTGCTGATGCTGTACGCGGTTCACTTGTGATCCCTGTACAGAACCTGAATAGTCAAGTCTGATTTTCTGGTTTTTAGCACCATTCTTTGTAGTAATCAGGATGACACCTGAACCACCACGTTTTCCATAGATCGCGGTAGCAGATGCACCTTTCAGTACAGTAATGCTTGCGATATCATTTGGGTTGATGTCATTAGCCTGATTACCAAAATCCTGTGAACGGTTAAAGTCATCATTTGGATTGACAACAGTCGTCGCAGAAGTGTTGGTGCGGTTGTTAATAGGAATACCATCTACAACAATCAATGCTGAGTTGTTTCCTGTAACAGAACCATAACCACGCAAAACGATTTCAGAACTTCCACCGGGTTGGCCGCTGGAACTGATTGATAGACCTGGTACACGACCTGCAAGCGCGTCCAGCGGACGGGAATTGCTCGTTTCAGTAAGGTCGCTTCCTGATACTTCTGTGTATCCATAGCCAAGCGATTTAGCTTCGCGTTTGATACCTAATCCTGTTACAACCGCAGTCTCGAGGATGACCCCTTCTGCAAGCGTAACGTTAATGGAATTAGAAGCACCAAGTGTCATTACTTGTGTTTCGTATCCGGTATACGAGAACTGGACCTGATTCGAACCTTCGGGCACCGTTAAGGTGTATACCCCGTTGAAATCCGATACAGTTCCAACCGTAGTCCCTACGACAAGAACACTTGCCCCGATTAATGGCTCACCGTTCGAATCGTCAACCGTTCCGGTGACGACACGCTGAGCTTGTGCAAGGCAGATGCTAGATAGGAAAAAGCCTAATAGCAGTACATAATTCCTCATACAATCTTTGTTTTAGGTTAGAAAATATTTAATTGACTTCGTGACTGCAAGATAGACTTTACAGCCAATTTACTAACGATAGATAACAACCTCTGCTGCCTTCTATTTTAAGAAGAAATTAAGAAGTTACCTCCATATTATTTTTTCCACTTATATCCTCTTGCTATAATAATTCCTGATAATCTATTGAAAAGCACAATTTATTAGCCCATATTAATGATATTTAGGTATATATACATTTGTTTTATATGATATATATACTTATCATCAGGGACGAAAAGCTAGATCCATATATGAATTGCATACCCATTTCCACTTCAAAAGAATTTATTTATTTGTTGAAATTAATTATTTAAAATACTGATTGTCAGCTTTATAATTCAAATATATGAGGCAGCCACCCTCAAGGGCTTTCTTAAGCCAAATATGTCAAAAGAGACTTTAACATTACCTGCAAAAAAGGACTTTTTAAAGCTAACTATTTGATGTTTAATAGTTTATTCAATGTAAATTAGGGTTAACGTCTCGAATGACAGACCAAATACCACTCGTGATCTATAAAAATTTACCCGCCAGGTGCGGATAGAAGATGAGAATGCCGATCACAAGTGAAATGAAAGCGACAATTAGAACCCCACCCGCGGCGAGATCTTTTATGTGACCAATCCTGACATCCTGCTCAGTTGTGATTCGGTCAGATAACTTTTCAATGGCAGTATTAATAGCTTCGGAAGCAATTACCACTCCTATGCAAAGTAAAATCACACTCCATTCAAGAGTTGAGATTTGAAGCCAAAAGCCAAAGCCAATCGAAAGAAATGCCAGCAATATCTCAATCTGAAGATTTCGCTCCCGACGTACGAGATAGATTAATCCCTTGGATGCATAGCGGACACTATTCAGCCACTTCTGCATGCGTCTCCTGCAATTGATAAGTACCGGTTATCCCAATCCTGCCAACAGTACTATTGCCAAGTTCTAAAAAGGAAATACACGCAAAATCATTACTAAAAAAAATATGCTCTACAGGTATACGCAGCAGTGTGACAGACCCATCTATATTTCTTGGATTAGTATCACGACGACTATCCAGGAGATGTGAATTCTCCTTAAACCGTTGCACTTCCGAAGTCCACGTCGGAAGATGCAGATCACCCACCACAATTTTCGCGCCGGTCAAATGTTCCATATAGCCTTCAAGCGATTCAAAATGTTTTTCAATCGTAAAAAAAGCGCGCTGATTCACTGGTGGTATCAGCTGACAGCTGATGATGTTACAGGGAATACCTCCAAGTGTAATTTTAGTCATGAGATTAGGTACTTCTTCATAGTAAAGTGTATCGAGTGACTCCATAGGTATTTTTGAAAAAAAGCCCATACCATATTGATCCATCCGCATCATAGTCTGTATGTAGGGAAAGGTCGGTGAGAGTCGATTTGTTAATTCAACATTCCAGTCAGGTGTCAATTCCTGGAAACTCACAAAATCTGTTTTGATACTCAGCAAATAATTAATCACAGAATCATAATCGTTTTCCGCATTACCAAGACTAACATGCGATATACTTATAGCTGGGTTTTCAGTCATGACGGAAAGTCGCATTTGTTTGTTTGATGAGGCTTTCAGGTGAAGGCACAAAGTGCAACAACAAAGCAAACTGAGGAGCATGAGTCTTTCCTGTCGCAGGAAAAAAGATAGAAAGCCGGCTGCTAATAATGCC
>JALYSC010000583.1 GCA_030855005.1 Bacteroidota bacterium
ATCATACCCTGTCAGCATGGCAATTTTCTCACCGGCTTCCTTCATCTCTTGAAGGGTATGCGTCGTTATTCTCTTGGCTTTACTATGGATGGACATCAGGTAATGGGTTGGTTCTGTTGATTGAGATTGTAGCCAAAGATATAAGGCTCCTTCAAAGAATCCTTGCATCAGATGACAATTGGAAGACATTTGGACTAGCGCGGTTTTCTTTACCTTCGCGGCATGAAATGGATTTTCGGCCTGGTGGCTTTATCGATGTTGGTTGTTTCCTGTGACAATGAGCTTGTGGTGACCGACAAATGGAAGGACATTCCTGTCGTGTGGGGACTCTTAAACAAGAGTGATACAGCCCATTATATCCGGGTAGAAAAGGCCTTTTTAGATCCTACCACCTCCGCGCTGGATATCGCCCGTATCCCTGATTCTCTTTACTATGACGATGCAGTCGTTTCAATTAAAAGGATCAGCAACAATCAGTCCTTCATGCTTACACGTGTGAATGGGGACCTGGAGGGCTATCCGAGAGACGGTGGGATTTTTGCAGAGACCCCTAATTACCTCTATAAAATCAAAGCCAATGTTATCAACCTGGTCATTGGTGAGGAGTATGAGTTTAACCTGGACAGAGGAGATGGTACTCCGCTGGTCACTGCCAAAACAGTAATCCTGCCCAAGCCTGTCCTCCGCAATCCGGTTGCCAATGCTTCGCTGAACCTAAGACCCAATACCACTGTGAGCTTCATTTGGAATGAGATTGAAGATGCAGCGATTTACGATTTAAAATTGCGGTTTCACTACAGGGAAAAGACGCCCGAAACAGGCAATTTCTTTGTTCCAAAATCTTTCGAATGGTCTATTGTTAGTAATTGGGAAGGCACAGAATTCACTATTAATGGAACTGATTTCGCTAACATTATCAAATCGAATATTGAGCTAAATCCACTTGCAGCACGGGACTTTGACAACATAGAAATTGTGCTGTGGGCCGGTGGAGAGGAACTTGCAAATTTTATAAGAATTATTCAGGCTAATCAGACCATCACCAGCACACAGGATATTCCAACATATACCAATCTTTCGGAGGGAATAGGCATTTTCTCATCAAGAAATGTATCCTACAATCCTGGATTTGGCCTTAATGTTGCTGCCCTCGACAGTTTGAGGAATGGTGTGATCACCAAAGACCTCAACTTCAACTAATTCCGATTTCTGTCTATTTGTCAGACTTTTACTTTAACAACTGCCACCTTTTTCATGTTTTGTCATAAATCATGGGAATAAATGGTCGTGGCATATACCTTGATCAGGAGATTTAGTATTAAGATTTTTGATCAATAAAACCAATCAAATAAATTAAGGTATGGGCAAAATAATAGGCATAGACCTGGGTACAACCAATTCATGCGTAGCTGTCATCGAAGGAAACGAACCTGTCGTCATTGCAAATGATGAAGGGAGAAGGACGACTCCTTCTGTTGTCGCTTTCCTGGACAACGGTGAACGTAAAGTAGGTGATCCGGCAAAACGCCAGGCGATCACTAATGCAAAACGCACAGTGGCTTCTATCAAGCGTTTCATGGGATCACGGTACAATGAAGTCAAAATGGAAGCAGGTCGAGTTCCTTATACTGTGAAATCAGGATCGAACGACTCCGTCAGGATAGATATAGATGGAAGAGAATATACACCGCAGGAAATTTCCGCTATCGTCCTTCAGAAAATGAAGAAAGTAGCTGAAGATTATCTTGGTCAAGGCATCACTGAAGCCGTTATTACCGTACCGGCTTACTTTAATGATTCTCAGCGTCAGGCTACAAAAGAAGCAGGCGAGATAGCAGGTCTTACAGTGAAACGGATCATCAATGAACCGACTGCTGCAGCTCTGGCATACGGTCTTGATAAGAAGAATAAAGACATGACGATAGCTGTCTTTGACCTTGGTGGAGGCACATTCGATATCTCTATTCTTGAGCTCGGAGACGGTGTATTTGAAGTTAAATCAACCAATGGTGACACCCACTTAGGTGGCGCCGATTTTGACCGTATTATCGTTAATTACCTAAAAGACGAGTTCAAAA
>JALYSC010000584.1 GCA_030855005.1 Bacteroidota bacterium
TCCTGATACTATGATAACCGATAAGAGTTCCCTTAAGCTTTTCAAGGTGATTTGGCGGGGGCACTCTAAGGTCAGTCAGATCCTGTGCATTATGTAACATTCTGAGCTTTCTTCTGGCCACTTGCTAGATGGATTGAGGCAACGTTTTTGCCCTGATTCCATGCCAGATTTTCTCAGTCTCACTATCAGCAAAGGATTTGATCATTTACGGCTGTATAACGTTACTAACGTTAAAGATAAGTATTAAGTTACACTGAGTCAAGATGATCGTTGGATGCGGCATAAATTGTTCATAACCCCGAGAAAATCTGTCTTATACCTTACTTGTGCGAAGTATAATCCTGATTCTCTCAGGGTGTACCGAATATACTTATATCCTCTTATTGGAACTCTATGACAAACTCATTCTGTAAGAATAGCAGTAAGCGAGTGACATACATAATCCCAGGTGCTGTCAATATGATGTTGTTGTGTATATGTTTGTGCAGGAACCCATCTCAGCATACTTCTGCCTTCGACGCTTGTATAGGTTATGTATGCTTTTCCACTATCGTTGATGACGCGCGCCCATTGTTTTGTAAGCTGACCATCCGGATCCAGATCCTTGCGGATGCGGAATGATACTATATTGACGGAACGAGGATAGGCTAATTCCAGTTGTTCATGCGCTTCAATCTTCTTTTCGACATCGCATGCCAGTGCAATGTGATGTCTCAAGCGGGACTGGATCGCATCTGTACCTAATAATTGAAACGTCATCCAAAGTTTTAATGCTCGGAATCGTCTTCCCAGAGGCACACCCCAATCCCTGTAATCACGCACCTTGTCACCATGCACGGTCTGCAGGTACGAAGGGTTAATACTCATGGTTCGAGTTAACAATTCTACATCCTTTACAAAATATGAAGTGCAATCAAACTGAACGAACATCCATTTATGCGGATTAAATACAAAACTATCTGCCCCTTCAATACCTGCTCGCAGATGGGCATACTCATCGAGCATTAATGCAGTACCGAGATATGCAGCATCCACATGGTGCCATAGACCATATTGATTCGTAATCGTACTTATTGCTTCGATGGGATCGATCGCACCTGTACCCGTCGTACCAATTGTAGACACGACGCAGGTGGGAACAAATCCTTTTTTTAAATCATCATTGATCAGTGCTTCCAATCTTTCGGGAATGGCTGATAAGTTTTCATCCACCGGAATCAGCACCAGGTTATCGGTGCCAAATCCTGCCAACCGAACAGCTTTTTCAATAGAAGAATGTGCCTGTGCAGAAGCATAAATACGATAGACAGTGCCGTCGAATCCACGTTTAGAAATACGATATCCTGACTTCCATTCACGCGCAGTCAATAATGCAGAAAGTGTGGCAGTCGATGCGGTATCCTGTATGACACCCTGCCATGAGGAAGGTAATCCCAGGAGATCCCTGCACCAATCCATGCATCGCTGTTCAAGTTCTGCAGCCGCTGGCGAACTTTCCCACAGCATACACTGTGCGGCAATTCCTGCTGTTATAATTTCAGCAGCGATGGATGGAAAACTCGTATTACCCGGAAAGAACGCATAGAAGTTCGGATGTTGCCAATGCGTGATGCCCGGAAGGATCACCTCGTTTAATATTTTAAAAACGGCTTCATCACTAACCGGTTGTTGCGGAGGCTCATCCGGAAAAGCATTGTATATCTCTCCGGGTTGTGACTGACTACGAACCGGAAAGGAATGAATGTTGGCATAATAATCCCTGATCCATTGCACAGCCTTAGAGGCGAGAGCGCCAAATGCTTCACGACCTGCTTCATCATTTTGGAAAATAACTGGTTCCACTACGACTGCGATTCTGTTTCAGAAGGAATGATGCCAGTCTTCTCACCAAAGTATTGCACGAACCTCCGCATTTCATTGGCTAATTCAGAATTGTTTGTAGCCCGGTAATAACCATCTGCGAGTGCCGTGAGCCCGTAGTAGACATTTCTGTCCATTTCAGCTACCTGGCAATCCCGGGTCCAGAGAAATAACGTGGATGTATCCAGTGATTCCTTATCCAGCAAGGAAAGAA
>JALYSC010000585.1 GCA_030855005.1 Bacteroidota bacterium
GTCAGGTATGTACAAAGACATATACTGATGATCATCCACAATTCTTTTCCTGGCTTAAAGGATCGCCAGTTCATCTTAGGACCATCTTCTGATTTAACGTACAAACCTGAAATAACCTGAAGATGATTTCTGAGGAGAAAGATGATCAACAATACAAGTAATGCCTGCAGCATCACATAGATTACCTGCGGTGGTAATGTTTGTTGGCAGCAATCGGATAATGGTTTCAACGAGAGACCAGAGAATAATGCACCACCCATTGCACCGAGGCTCCACATGCCATGGCATGAAGACATGATCCGTAATCCTGAGGATTCTTCAAGTGTGGAAGCCCATGTATTCATCGCCACATTTGTTACTGAAAATGCAGCGCCACCGAGGATAAGACCTACAACGACGAGAATAATGTTTGGAAGAACTATAGGCAACATAAAAGTGATACCCATCATAGCTACTGCCAGCATGGAAATCAAAACACTACCATAGCGTCGGATAAATATCACCGAAACCGGGTTGAAAAAAAGTACACCCATTGGCATGCTCAATAGGAGTAACCCTAATTGTGCTTCATCCAATGCAAATTTTTCTTTGACATAAGGAATGAGTGAAGCCCATGATCCAAAAACGAAACCGCAACAAGCAAAAATCAGGCCTACCGCCCTGGCGGTTTTGTTACGGATAAAACTTTGAAGATGGTCTAGCATATGAATCTAT
The DNA here is from genome assembly GCA_030855005.1 of Bacteroidota bacterium. Classification (GTDB taxonomy): domain Bacteria; phylum Bacteroidota; class Bacteroidia; order Chitinophagales; family Saprospiraceae; genus Opimibacter. The sequence continues at coordinate 715 of JALYSC010000585.1, forward strand.
AAATCAAAGTAATTATCTTATTCAGATTTCCAAATTCTAATTCTTTGTAATCTTCGCGAACAAGAAGGAGATTGCAGATGGTTGGTGAGCTGTTGCTCCAGTTTTGTGTGAAGCGGGCGGTGCGCTGAGCTTGTCGAAGTGTCGAACCATGGGATTTAGGTTTTTTTACAAGTTCTAAACTTACTAAACTGGTTGCTTTCGAAGAAAGTAATACCCAACTTTCTCAAGACTGTATCTAGCTGCGAAAACTTTACATAAGTAAACCTGGTCACAAAGCACAGACTTCATTCGCAGGTAAATTGATACTTTTCCGGCCAATTCGGCTTAACTTTTATCACTATGACACTTGAAGAACGAATCGCGGCATCTGAATCGAGGATATTTAAAGCGGTATTCCCCAATACGACTAATCATTATGACACGCTATTTGGTGGTACTGCGATGCACCTGATGGATGAAGTGGCATTCATCACCTCGACAAGATTTAGCCGGCAAAGGATGGTGACCGTGAGCAGTGATAAAATTGATTTTACAAAACCTATTCCTGCGGGCACCATTGTAGAACTGGTGGGTACCGTAGTGCATGTGGGGAATACAAGTTTAAAAGTACGGGTGGATGTATTTATCGAAGAGATGTATTCGGAACACCGTGAAAAGGCGATTACCGGCATGTTTACCTTTGTTGCCATAGATGATCAGAAGCGACCGGTTACTATATTGAGATGATCAGAACGGTGGTCATATTTGGTATTTGTATGGCGCTCCTGATAGGAATGCTCAAATGGGCGGAGTATTTGTTTTTTGCCCGGGACCTTGCGCTTGAAGCTTATGTTGGTATTGTTGCATTGTTTTGCACTGCTTTGGGTGGATGGATAGGCTGGAAACTTACCCACAAGCAAAAAGAAACTTCGATAGATCCCATTCCGAAAACAGTTGGTCAATCCATTGAATTTATACCTGGTGAGAACACTTTTAATTTAAGTCCCAGAGAACATGAAGTACTGGTCATGATATCGGAAGGACATTCTTACCAGGAAATTGCGGACAGGATGAATGTTTCGCTGAGTACCGTCAAAACTCACGCTTCTAATCTTTTTTCCAAAATGGATGTCCAGCGTCGAACTCAGGCGGTGATGTTGGCTCAGAAAAGTGGCATAATTCCTACTCCTAAAGCATGATTTTAGCAAAATCATACGATAGTATGAGGTAATTTTCGAAGCATAAGGAGTGATTTGTCTCATTATTTCACAAAAACAAAATGATCGTATGCAAAAGACAGTAGTTACCTACGGCGTGATCGCTGGACTTATTCTGATGGTAATTGGATATGCCACGCACTCTGTATGGACACATGAGGG
>JALYSC010000166.1 GCA_030855005.1 Bacteroidota bacterium
GTCCTGGCGTCTTTCTGGTTGATCAGGATCTGTTTGCTTTTTCATATGTAGATCGTAATGGATAATGTTAAAGAAGTAAGATTAAAAAGGTTCTTTCCTATCTAACAAAGATGTTTGAGTTTTGATCTGATGATCACGCAAAAATTTATTAGAAGGGCTATAAGAGCGGAGAAACTAATCGAGCGGTTTTTTCTATGAACTGCTTTGTCATCGGTCTATTACGCCAGACTTCCGGATCGATTCTATGAGAATTAGAAATATCATCTTCAAAAACTGTTGCCAGCTCTTCAGATAACTCCTTATCGTAAACTATTGCACTGACTTCAAAATTGAGATCAAAGCTGCGGGAATCAATATTCGCAGAACCTATTACAGCAATTTGCCGATCGGCTACCACCGTTTTAGCGTGGACAAATCCTTTCTCATACATATATATTTCAACACCCACATTCAGCAAATCATCATAGTATGATTTGGAGGCTGCATTGACCAGTTTGGAATCAGCTTCTTTTGGCACAAGTAATTTCACCTTGAGCCCTCCAAGTGCAGCTATCATCAGTGCGTCAAGTATGCTGTCACCGGGTATAAAATAGGGTGTGGTGATCAATATTTCTTTGCTGGCAAGGTTAATTACTTCCAGCAGAGAGAACAGAATGGTGGGTGCATCAGAATCCGGACCACTGGCTGCAATCTGAACAATTTTGTGTCCTTTGACAGGCAGCGATCCAGGTTTTGGAAAATAAAATTCATCAGGTTCGATGTTGTCTTTCGCACAAAAATTCCAATCGGATAAAAATAGATATTGTAAATACTGTACTCCCGGACCATCAATGCGCAGATGAGTATCTCTCCAGTACAGTTTCTTTTCATCCTTGGCATCGTTGATATATCGGTCACTTACATTTATTCCACCAACAAATCCGATGGTACCATCGATGACAATAATTTTACGGTGATTGCGATAATTAATCCGGTTGGCCAGCGCAAAAAAGATGATTTTGTAAAAAGGAAATGTTTTGACTTTGCCTTTGGTTAGTCGCGGTACTAGTTTTTTTCTGACGGACCCACTACCAAAATCATCATAAATAAAACGGACAATGACACCTTCTTTTACTTTTTCAATTAAGGCGAGTTCGATTTCTTTTCCAATTGTATCGTCTTCGTAGATATAGTACTCAATATGGATATGGTGTTTGGCTGCGCGAATGGCACTTAATACCTCAGGAAATTTCTTCTCACCATTGACCAGTAGCTTAAGGGTGTTATTTCCGGTCAGCGGACTCATACTGTCATTCATCAGCATGACAGCAAGTTCCTTGTTCTTCGCTACAGAAGAATCCCCTTTAGCTAAAGTTTCATTAAATGATTTCCATTGGTCCTTTCGCAGTGCTTGTGATAGCTCTTTATCCTTGATCAGCTTTTTATCAAATAATTTTCGCTTGCGGTAATTGATACCAAAGGAAAAATAAACCGCGATACCTATGACCGGAACAAAAATGACCAGAAGCAAATAAGCCAGGGCTTTGGTATTGGCACGTGTATCGTAGATCACACGCAGACAAACCAAAATCACGATAAGGACATAGACAATTTCGGAGAAAAGTAGCCAGTTCATATTTCGTATTAGGTGAAGTCAAAACCAACAGGACAACATAATGTTTTACATCAGCGGTACAAAACCTTCATGGCATTGAGGATCGCCTGATGCGCGATGGTGGCATGATCTTCTTCAGGAAGGTAATCAAAATGAACGGTGACGGATTGACTCTTGCTATTTTTCAATTTTTCCGCAAGGAGATTGGCATCTACTTCCATGACATGAGGGATGACCCCGGGACCTAGTCCTTCTTTCCCAACACCGATATAAATATCTGTGCGATGATCAAACTCCTGATTTAGCATTACACTTTTCAAGGACAATAATGAAGCATCATCCCACCAAAGACTCGGACTGATGATGATATACTTTGAAAATAATTCCGGCCGCTTTAATACTATTTCAGTCGCTAACAGGCCTCCCAGCGATTGCCCGATTAAAGTTCTTTCGGTTGTTGCCTGAAAATGAGATTCAATATAAGGTTGTAATTCTTTTTCGATAAATGCAATAAACTTTTCTGAATGACCTGTCGAAGGATATTGTTTTTTATCAGATTCGATCCTGGTAGGATGGGTAAAATCTCTTTGTCTCTCTGTATTGGCGATACCAACCAAAATGCATTTAGGAATTCGATCAATCCAGGGAAATGTATTAAACTGAACCAGACCGGCCACGTGAATAAAATCTTCATCCGCAGCACCATCCAGCAAATAGATCACAGGATATCGGGAGGTATCTTTTGGATCGTAACCGTCTGGCAAATAAATATTGAGCGTGCGATTCTCATTTAATATGGCTGAATGTATTTCATTAGTAATCCCCAGGACAAAAGGCCGGGATCCATCTGGAGCACTTTTCTGGCAATAAATTTGGATATGGCTGCAAATCAGCAAGCATAGGCTAAATATAAATTTCATGAGTACTGATTTTCGTTACACTATTGACCCGGCTTTTAAATACAGATTATTAATCACCAGAATTTTTTGATTGGTTATAAAGATACAGATAAGATAGAGGCGGTTGTGGAATGTATCAATAAGAGAGCTAGTCAACTGTTAAACGCTGCTTTATAAAAGCATTGAAGGTTTGTAAATTTTCAAATGCATTTCCAGAGGTATTATTAAAATAGGTAAACACTTTTTTGCCTTCTGACATCCAGTCGAGGACATATTCTGCATGTTCCTCTAAAACTTCAGTTGAATAACTCTCCCCATAATTTCCGGTAGGGCCGTGAAACCGTAAATAAATAGTGTATGACTCAAGGTCTATCATCGGTGTTGCTGACTTGGGAATATCCTGGATCACCAATGTTGCAGTATATTGATCTAAGAGATGGTAGACGCTATCATCATACCACGATCTGTGCCTGAATTCTACGGCAAGCGGCCACATACCTGTTGGATCAATTTCTTTAATTGATTCCAGTAATACTTTGAATTGACTAAAACTATCTATACCCAATTTTGGAGGAAATTGGATCAGTAAGCAACCTTTCTTTTCGCCTACAGCAGCGATTGATCTATAAAAAATTTCAACATCTGCTTTTTCAAAATGCAATCCATTGCAATGCGTGATTTGCTTCCAGAGTTTGAATGTAAAAGTGAAATCGGGCCCAACTGCATCAGCCCATTTTCCGACGGTTGTGGCCTGAGGGACTTTGTAGAATGAACTATTGATTTCAATACTATTCATTATGGAAGCATAATACTGCAGGCGACTCGCGTCTTCAAAACCGGGAGGAAAGCGGTATTTAGGAATTGGAAGAACCAATCCACTTAAGCCTGAATGATAGGAGCCTGTTGAAGGAACGGCCATTAATATTGAAAATGAATTATTCCTTAGGAACGCCAGTCATCACGATGTGTTCATTTGATCAATGAATTAAGAGTATAAAAATTTTGATTTATCAATCTCTACCAGAAAACGGGAGGGGTAGGAAAGAAAACCATTGTAGGTGGAGACATACGAAGGCATGGTGATGATCAGATCCTCTTTGGCACGACTGCAAGCAACATAAAAAAGTCTGCGCTCCTCCTCGAGCTCCTCAATGTTCTTTATAGCTCGCACGGAAGGGATTAATCCATCGAGTGCATGCGGGATGAAGACACTGAACCATTCAAGTCCTTTTGCGGAATGAATAGTGGATACTGTAACTGGTTTATCCTCAGTCTCATCAATCATGGGCGTTGTCCTGTTGCCAAATTTTTTAGAGGGAGGATCTAGAGCGAAGTCAGTCAAAAATTTTTCAAGCGTATCATATCGTCCTGCTAATTCAGAAAGAACATCTATGTCCAATAGGCGAACGAGATAATCGGGTTCACTTGTTTGAAGTATAGGTGTGTAATAATTCTTGATAAGTTCAATCTGATGTTGTGTTCGGGTATTTGTTTGGCTAGCCTGGTTGAGCGTGCTTACCAGCGCTTTTAGACCATCGATAAACTTACTTTTTTCAAACGAATCGATATTCACTCGTTTCTCACTAATGATTTTCTCTATAATTTTTCGTGCAGTCACTAACCCAACCCCCGGAATATATTTGAGAACACGGTGCCAGGCCACCGCATCAAACGGATTTTGAATGATACGCAGGTAAGAAATAACATCTTTCACATGTTTTCTTTCATTAAAAGCAATTCCACCGACTGCTATATAAGGAATGCCACGGCGGCTTAATTCAACTTCGATATATTGCGCATGCCAAAATGCCCGGACTAATATGGCTACCCGGTTGAGTGAAATACCTTTCTCCCGGTACTCCAATATTTTATCTACAATAAACTCAGCTTCAGATTGCTGATCATAGAATTTTTTGACAAAGGGCAATCCGGCAGAAAAGATTTTTGAATGTAATTGTTTCTTATAGCCAATGCGCGCATTCCTAATAATCTCATTGGTGAAATCCAGGATCTTCTGATTGCTCCGGTAGTTTTCTTCAATCTTGATCACCTTACCATCTGGATACTTTTGAGGAAATCGTAAGATGTTTTCATAGTTCGCACCTCGGAAAGAATAAATACTCTGCGCATCATCTCCTACCACCAAAATATTTCGGTGCGTTTCCGACATTAATTCCACAATATCTTTTTGTACCACATTGGTGTCCTGGTATTCGTCAACCATAATGTAGGGATATTGATCCTGAATTTTTTTGCGGAAAATCTCATTTTGCTTCAACGCATCCCGCAATACCTCCATAAGATCATCGTAATCCAGGAGCATGCTGATGGTTTTATATTTCTCATAGCCCTGATTAAGTAGCTCAATCTGAGGAATGAATTCAATGAGTCCGGTGAATTCATTTTCAATCACTTGCCGGATCGTCAGATTTCGATTTCTGGCTGAAGAGATGATGGCTTGTATCCTGTGTTTTTTGGGAAAAGCTTTCTCCTTATCCACCATTTTCAATTCCGAACGGATCAGATCAATTGTATCAGCGGAATCTTCAGTATCGATTATGGTAAAATTGTGCGGGATATTAAGAAGGTTAGCATTTTGCCGAAGTACATAATTGGAGAATGCATGAAATGTCCCGCCAAATACTTTTTCTACGCTTTGTTCCTGGAGCAATTCCTGCACACGCCCCACCATTTCACTGGCTGCTTTGCGAGTAAAGGTCAACAGCAAAATATTTTGAGGTGGTATTTCATTTTCCAACATAAAGGCTACCCTGTGCACAATCACTCTTGTCTTCCCGCTTCCTGCCCCGGCGATGACAAGGACGGGTCCTTTGATTGATGTCACTGCATCAAGTTGAGCTGGATTCAAATCAGCTTTATAATCAATCTTGTATTTTTTGTTGAAGACAATTTCCGTGGTTCGTGCCGGCTTTGATTCAATATGCAGGATAATTGATTTAAGCTCATTGATTTTTTCATTTGTGATGTCGGTAATGGACGGTTCATCATATGCATCAATCGTAAGTGCAGGCAGATCCGCAGGAGCATGTTGAGACGCAGGTTGCTGTGCTTTAGCCTGCAAAGCAAATTGCTCTATCCGGCTTAGAAATGATTCATTGGATTGATTCTGTTCATCACTTTCAGGATTAATCGGCGGCTGTTCATCGTCGGTGCGATGTTCATTAATTTTGTCTTTACGCTTATCAAAAAATTTATCAAAAAGAGACATCGGGGAGATTGTTTTCGGTTCAATTTACAGGAAAATTGAAGAAGGTATATTTATGTTGATAAGTATATACAAAACAAAAGGCCGCGATAATGCGGCCTCTTGTAAGGTTTATATTTGGAAATGTATTAATCTTCGACCAATTCGGAGATAGGATTCATCTGTGCATCCAATTCTTTAGCCTTCATCAGGTGTAATCGCATATCTGACAACATACCGGCTGCTTTGGCCTGGATATCAGGATCTATCTTGCTAGTGGTAGCTAATTCAAAATGATTGATCTCATCACTATATCCCTGTATCACTAATCGTACATATTTGAAATCAAAATCTTCTATGGAAGCTCTATTTAAGGAGTCATACGCAGCTTGTGCAGTTTTCGTGGGGATTCCAGGAACAGAGATTGATTTACTGATTGCAAGGGAAGCTAGTGCAGACTTTTCAGCTCGATTGGCGTCTTCAATCATTTTAGCAAATCCTTTGATGTTTTCATTCGAAGATCTTTGCTGAGCCAGTTTGCTTAACATGACTTGTTCATATTTCATTTCGACTGCACGAATCAGAAAACGGGAATCATTTTCACGTGTCAGATCGGCAGGGTTGACTTGAGCAGCAGCAGCTTGTGGAATAGTTGCCTGATCGTCACCGCAACTAGTGATCGTGAATGCACTTAGGACGATCAAGGTAGAGAATACCAATGACTTGAGAAATGTTGGATAGCTTGACATAACTACAGTTATTTTAAGACGAAGAAATAGTAGTTGTATCGGCGATAGCAAACAGTTTATTAAGTGATTGTAATAGGAATCCTAACGAGCTGCATTTTCAATTGTTTTGCAGTCATGTAAGAATCATGGTTTTACTGGGAAGAAGGAAGTAACCTTTTAAGGGTTAACACGGGTAGAACTGAAAGAATTGAAAACCAGTATTAATGTTTTATAAAACCAATAACCCAATTTCCTTTAAATTTTCCATGACTGCTCCATACCAGAACAGAGTAAAATCAGGAAATTCATGATGAGTGTAATCCTCTTGCAATTGTTGATATGTCATCGAT
>JALYSC010000167.1 GCA_030855005.1 Bacteroidota bacterium
TCACATCACACATGTTATTAACTGGAATGGCCATATCCTTCCGGCGCGACGCATTGCTGATCTGGCACATGCTCGCTCTGCGCAGGTACTTATTGATGGAGCACATTCATTTGCTCACATTCAATTTACGATACCTGACCTGGGAGCGGATTATTTTGGCACTAGTCTTCATAAATGGTTGTGTGCACCTTTTGGGACCGGAATGCTTTATGTCAAGAAAGATCATATCTCAAAGCTATATCCTCTCCTTGCTCATACAGAGCCTGAAGCAAATGATATCAGGAAATTCGAATCGCTGGGTACAAGATCCTTTGCTATTGAGCAGGCAATTGGTCAGGCTATTGATTTTCATTTATCCATAGGTCCTGATCTTAAGCAGGAACGACTTCAATTCCTCAAAAAATACTGGACGGATGCGGTAAAAGATAATCCAAGAATTACCCTGGCAACTGATACAGATGACTCGAGGAGTTGCGCCATTAGTGTAGTAAATGTTGAAGGATTGAAACCTACTGAATTGGGAGAAAAACTTCACAATGCTTATAAAATACACACGACAGCGATAGACTTTCATAATGTACACGGAGTCAGGGTTACCCCGCATGTTTATATAGTTAAATCAGACCTCGATCGATTAATTTCAGCTTTAACTGCCCTTGCAAATACTTAAGACATGTGAATAAGGCGTTAAAAGCCTCATGAAGTGTATATACCTTTGTATTATCGTGATCAGCATTAAGACATGAAGCGACGACAGGCAACTGTAGTTTTTAATGATATATCGGGCTATACTTCGTTGATGCAAAAGAACGAAGAGCACGCTGTCTTGCTGCGTCAACGTCACAAGGAAGTAGTTGACCGCTTGACCCGTAAGCATCATGGTACTATCATACAGTATTATGGAGATGGCACACTAAGCATTTTCGATAATTCGATTGATGCTATTCAGTCAGCGATGTGTATGCAACAGGAGTTTAATACACCACCGCAAATTCCACTGCGTATTGGAATTAATTCGGGTGAAATACTTTTGGGCCCCGATGGCATTTATGGTGACACAGTCAATATTGCCAGCCGAATCGAACGTATTTGTGTACCCGGTTCAGTATTGATTTCATCCTGCGTCTATGATGAGATCAAAGGCAATAATGTCATTACAACAAAAGATCTCGGTCAGTTTGAATTGAAGAATGTACGGACGCCGATGAATCTCTATGCTGTCGTTCATGATGGCCTGCATTTGCCTGATGCCCGTGATCTCGCCGGCAAGATTGGATTCAAAGAGAAATCCATTATGGTGTTGCCATTTTACAATCTCAGCAATGATCCTGAAAATGATTTTTTCAGTGATGGCATTACCGAGCAGATTATATACGCACTCTCCGAATTGGAAGGATTACGCGTCACCAGCCGGACTTCAAGCTTTACATTCAAAGATAAACAAGTGAATCTGCGGCAATTACACCAGGATATGGGAATAGACCATGTGGTGGAGGGAAGTGTAAGGCGTCATGGAAAGAAAGTGCGTATCACAGCGCAATTGATAAATGCAGCTGATGATTTTCATCTCTGGAGTGAGACCTATACACTTGAAGATGCAGACGTATTCAAATTACAGGATGAGATAGCAGCGATGATTGCAAATAAACTGAAGGCCAGTTTTCAGCAGTCGTATGAGAAAAGAATATCCATTCCTGAAGAAGAACCTAATGTGCAATCAGACGTCTATGAATTTTATCATAAAGGCCGTTATGAATGGAAGCAAATGAATGCGGGTTATATAGATCGTGCAATTCAATATTTCAAAAAATCCATTGAAGCTGATCCTGATTTTTATCTCGCCTGGCCTGCACTTGCCAAAGCGTATGCATATAAAGGCTATTATCAGTTAGCAATTTCGTCAGAAGCCGCGCGGGCATGCCGTGAAAGTATTTTGCATGCCTCTCGTCTGGATGCCAACCATGTGCGTACGCAAACTACATGGGCATTGTATCACCTATTCTTTACCTGGGATTTAGGCTCTGCCTGCGAGCACCTGGCTATGGCAGGAAGCAAAGCAGATAATGAAAATTTTATTCTTAATAATTCAGTAATGCATGCAACAGGTATTTATCATCTTGTCAAGAATGAACCTGAGCGTGCCATTGCAACTTTGCGAAAAGCCTTTAAATTGGATCCTCTTAATTTGAATATTCAAATGGAACTCGCAAGGGCATATCAGTATAACCGTGATTATAAAAAATCGCTTGAAGTCCTTCGTCAGATTCATCAGTCAAGACCGGATTATTTGCCGGCGTATGAAGCAAAAGGTTGGTCTTTATTTTTGAGTGGGCAGCAGCGGGAAGGAATTGAAGCCTTTCAATATTACAGAAGCCATTCAGCATTACCCATAGCAGGATTAGCCGGACTTGCGTATGCGTATGCACGAACATCAAGATCTCATGAAGCAAATGAGATAAAAGATATTATGATCTCTGTTGCACATGACATGTCTTCACATCTTATTCATCTTGACCTTGCAAGAGCTCACCTTGGAGCTCAGGAATACGCAGCTATGTTTGAGCAATTGCATCTTGCAACTATAGCAAAGATTCCAGAAATGATTTTCCTGGATGCAGACCCTATTTGGGATGAGATCAGAAGGTTTAATGAATATCGTACCCTACGGGATGATATTTATGCAGTGCCTCAGAGTTCTCCTTTATAAGCACAAACAAAACCGTACTTAAGATTTTCTGTTTTTTCTTTCTGAATCATTGCGAACCAGTTTTTCAAATAAGCGCATAATATTCTCCTATATAAATTCGGTCAAAAGGATGTTTCATCGTTTTGGGTAATGTCTCTCTACGATAGGAGGCACCTACAATGTTGGAATAATCAAAATCATAAGGAATGACAATGTACTGACCTAGATCAGGTTCATAGAATAGCTTGGCGTTCCTTGAAGCAGTAACACTCCAATCCCGGTTACCAATCATAAAATTAAAGGCTGCAGCAAGTCCGTATGAAGCTTTAAATACCGAGTCCTGCGCCAGGCTAAATAATTTTCGCTCCTCGATGCCAAGGCGTTTTGAAATAACTTTATCGGGCTCTATTAAGAAACCAACTGTTTTGATTGATGATCCGGGATGGTCTGCATCATGATAGGTTACTTCTACCCAAATCGTTCGATACGCAATAGGGGTGATTGATTCATACAATTGATATAGGAGTAGTTCTTCTTCCAGATTGTTCTCACCTTCTTTCCCATCAATGCAGTGTGTGACGAGTTTCATTTGATCCACATTCGCCAGCCCCATACTTTTCAAAGTTGATTTTTTGAAATTGAGCATCAAGGGGGGCATCGTACATTTCATCCTGCGAAACTTTCCTCGCAAATTCATTGTAATAGCAGAACTTTCCATTAATGTTCCAACTTCCGATGAAACGCTGATAGTCGCTGATATTTCACCATTATTCGTTTTATAAAGAGAATCGAAAGGGTAGGTCAGATCAAGATGAAGCTTTTGCTGGCCATATAAAGAATCAAATAGTGATACTTTTCCGACATCCTGTCCTGAACAGGAGATAAGAAAAAATAGCATCAAAACGAGTAAACATCCGCGCATAACCTGCTCTTAACTGACCCAATGTCGATTTAATTCCATCGAGGCGGGTAAAAATATTGTTAACAATTTGAATTCCAAAATTAGATTTGTGATATGTTATTAGGGTTCTTCATCAGTTGGTGGCTTTGTTTCACTCCGGATCCGGTATCCTCACTGCAGGCGGACAAGCCTGACAATATCATTTTAGTCATAGGGGATGGAATGGGTTTAGCAGCCATATCTATTGCTGAGTACCTTCATAAACCTCCCTCTCCTTTGCAAAAAATGAAGATAGTAGGTCTTCAGAAGACCCATTCTGTCGACAATCTGGAAACTGATAGCGGCGCAGCTGGAACTGCAATTAGCTGCGGGGTCAAGACTTTTAATGCTGCGATTGGAGTTGGACCAGACAGTGTTCCGGTTAAAACCATCCTGGAAATGGCACGCGATGCTGGATATAAAACAGGATTCGTTGTCACTTCTTCAGTCGTGCATGCGACACCTGCAGCATTCTATTCTCATACCGGTTCACGCGGATCCTATGAGGAGATTGCAAAGCAACTTTCAATCTCAGGAATTGATGTATTTGTTGGAGGGGGGGAAAAATATTTTTATAACCGATCTATTGATCAAAAAAATCTAATTCAATCTCTAAAGGAATCTCATTATGAAGTAATTCAGCATTTAGATCCGCCGGGAAGGTTCAAGCTGGATAAAATTCCTGTCTACAAGAAAATTGCTTGCTTCACAGCATTTGAAGATCCATCAAGAGCTACAATGGGTCGTACATACCTAACCGATCTTGTATTGCAGGCAAAAAAAGCATTGGAGGCTCGTTCTACCAAAGGATATTTTCTGATGATCGAAGCATCTCAAATAGATTGGGCCGCTCATGCGAATGATCAGGAATGGCTTGCACTTGAGTTGCAGGATGCATACGCTATGCTGGATCAATTACAAATGAGTATTCAGCCTGATGATAAGACTTTGTTAATTGTCACCGCAGATCATGAAACTGGCTACATCAGTGTCAAAGGAAAGCGTATACCACGTTTAGAATTTAATTCAAAAGTACATTCCTCACAAATGGTACCTGTCTTTGCTGAAGGCCCAGGTGCTGATGAATTTCTGGGTATCTATGAAAATACTGCCATTTTTGAAAAAATGAAATTCCTGCTTGGGTTGTAGCTATCATTGATTCGCCAGCATTCCAACATTTCAAACTGCGACAAACTTTTTTTACACTGACTGAATGGTGCGCGCACTTTCAGGCAAATGTTCATCCACCAATTCGGAAATAATAGTCCGCAATGCTTCATTGATACTGTCCAAATATTGTGACATCCTGTAGTAGGTGATTACCGAGGCTATTTTCATCTCTCCTCGCTCAAGTTCACGCATGAGTTCCCTTTCATAATCGAGATAATCAAGGTTTTTATCCGTCATGTCGAAGGCCATTCCTTTCCACCTGCTTTTTGACATGACATTAGATTGGATGATTTCAATACATCTGCGAATCATCATTGATGCATCATTGATCCTGTGAAGGAGAATGGATCTTTGCGTTGGACCGAACCAAATCCGTTGTTGTCTTTTATCACCAATCAAATGATATATGTTTTCATATTTAGAACGGATTAAATCGATAAGGAGGCTAATATTTAAAAGACTTTTTATTTGCTTGGAGGTATATAGCGAACTTCTCTCTTCCATCATACCCGTCAGATAGTTGTTGATTGCTTTTTGATTTTCGCTTAATGTTTGAAGATATGATTGCGCTATGCGGGTTTGCTCCTGGAATTCAACCTCGGTGGTATAGTTGGTGATGCGATTAAGTATGGTATTCAGATTTTTCACGCGCTGGCATTGCTGTAATATTTCCTGCCGTGCGATAGGTAATTCAAGATCAGCTGTATTGCTTCCGGTATCTATAAAGTAAACTCTTTTCTCATCACCTTCCTTCACCTTGACTGTTTTGGAAGCCAGCTTGACTAGTTCAGGCATCAGCAGAAAAAAGATAACCCCATTGATCAAGTTGAAAAAGGTGTAGAAAATAGCCAGGCCTACGGGCATGGATGTAGGATCAGTATATGGATTGCCGGTACCCAACCATTCTTTCATCATCCAGCTTATAAACGGAAGGATGATAGGTAAAGCAGGTAAGACCCACAATACTCCAAGGAGGTTAAACAATACGTGAATGCGTGCGGCTTTTTTGGATTGTGAATTCCCTACCCATGAGGCGATTTCTGTAGTGATAGTTGTACCAATATTTTCCCCCAGCACCATTGCCGCTGCGATATCAAATGGTAAAAGCCCATTCAGACATAATGTGAGAGTGAGCGCCATTGCTGCACTGGAAGACTGAATAAGAGCCGTAAACGCAATCCCAATGAAAATAAAAGTCAAAATGGAAATCATCCCGTTATCACCAAGTTGACCCAGGAAATGCATGATCTCATCGTGACGTTGAAGATCAGGAACAACACTCTTCAAAAACTGGATGGAAATCAAAAGCAGGGAGAATCCTATGACCGTTTCTGCCCAATGCCTGTATTTACCATTTTTTATAAAAAGGAATGGCATCGCAACACCAATGATAGGTAAGCTGATGGTAAACTCACTAAATTCAAATCCAAGAAAAGTCACAATCCAAATGGTGACGATCGTGCCTACATTAGCTCCAATAATGATACCGGCTGCAGCCATCAAAGAAATGATCCCTGCATTGACAAAGCTCAACGTCATTACTGTAGTAGCGGAGGAAGATTGAATAGCAGCTGCAGTGAAGAACCCGGTTAAGAAAGAAGAGAACCTATTGTTTGTGACTCTTTGAAGTGCATCCCTGAGCTGAATACTTGCCACGCGTTGTACGGCCTCGCTCATCACCTTAAGGCCATAGATAAATAAGGCTATTGCTCCCAGGATTTGTAATATGCCATACCACCCAAATTCAACCATGCTTCAAAAATATCTGAAAGAATTGATCTGCTGCGTCAAAGTAACAAGGTTCCTCAATCCTTTTCCCCTACAACCATTTGCGCTTCCTATGTTTTTTAGAATTTGTCTCTCCCAGTACTTCCTTATAAATCCAAGGGATTTGTAAAGTCACAGCCTCTCCGAGACTTTTAGCTCCTTTGGCCCTTTGAGCTTTATTCAATACCTTTATATCCCGTAGCAGCA
>JALYSC010000168.1:0-4830 GCA_030855005.1 Bacteroidota bacterium
GTGATATAGTGACTTTCGTTTCTACATTCGAGGGTTTTGGGATGCCTATAGTTGAAGCAAATTGTGTGGAGAGAGTTGTGATCACGGGAAATACAACTTCAATGCCTGAAGTAGCTGGTGAGGCAGCATGTATAGTTGACCCATATTCAACAGACGATATTCGCAACGGTATTGTTAAATTAATAAACGAACCAGCATATAGGGAGCACTTACTACAGCAAGGACGTATTAATAGAGACAGATTTTCACGGGAAAGGATAGCCAATATGTACCTGGAAGTGTATCAGCAAATAGCGAGCTATTCATGAATGAAATGAAATCTATAAAGCCGAGACTTCTCATTTTTATAGAATGGTTTACTCCGGCATATAAGGCCGGTGGTCCAATCAGGGCAATAGAAAACCTGTCAACTTTTGGATATTCGTTATTTGATATTTACATTTTTACCGGAGACCATGATTTGGGAGATCATTCGCCGTTGCAAAATGTTACACTTAATAAGTGGACATTAGTTCAAAACGAATACAATGTATTTTTTGCTGACCGATCCATGCAGCAAAGCAAGTCTATAGCTTCGGTTATAATGGATCTCAAGCCAGATACTATTTATCTGAATAGCATGTACGCCATACGATTTAGTCTTAGGCCTCTACTGACCATCTTGCGATTGCCATTGAGGCCAAAGATTGTATTGGCACCAAGGGGTATGCTCAAGGACTCTGCATTGAAATTTAAATGGCTCAAAAAAAGGATTTTCTTATCCCTTTTGAAATCTACGCGAATTTTAAATCAGGTACTATTTCATGCCACAGATGATCAGGAAAATCAGGATATTCAGAAGAAATTAAATATTTCTGCTGCTAATATCCGGACGGTTCCTGATGTACCTATTTCACCTGAATATTCTCTTCCTACTCATAAGGAATCTGGCAGTGCAGTCTTCATTTTTGTAGGAAGAATTCATCCTATTAAAGGTCTTGACTTTATTCTTGAACTATTACCCAATGTGAAAGGGGAGATAGAACTAAAAGTTGTTGGTTGGGCAGAAGATATGGTCTATTATAAATCCTGCATCAGGATGATTAATTCTCTTCCTGTTTCAGTGACCGTTAGTATGTTAGGTGATCTTCCATTTACGGAAGTGATCAAAGAAATTCAAAGCTCGCATTTCCTATTATCACCAACGCACGGAGAAAATTTTGGACACGCCATATATGAAGCAATGTCTGTAGGTAGACCAGTGATCATAAGCAATCAGACGCCCTGGAAAAAACTGGCTGAAATGAAATGTGGTTGGGATATACCACTGGAACGCAAAGATTTGTTTTTCAATGCTATTCAATTATGTGTCGACATGACACCAGAAGAATATGAAAGCCTAAGCACAAATGCATTTCAATTTGCAAAACAATTTTTTGAGACATCGGAGCTGAAAGAAAAATACCTCTCCCTGCTTTCTCCAAACATTAAACTAAACTGATGTATATCCTTGGTATTAACGCATATCACGCTGATTCATCTGCAGCCTTACTAAGGGACGGTCAGCTAATTGCAGCTACTGAAGAGGAACGATTCACTCGCGTCAAGCACTGGGCTGGTTTCCCGGGTCAGGCCATCCAGTTTTGTTTGAATGAAGCAGGGATAAGAATCACGGATGTGGATCACATTGCGATTGGTCGGGACAGGAATGCAAAGCTATTTAAGAAGTTATGGTATGTCGTTAAGAATCCATCTGCGGGTATTAATAATTTTCGGTCTCGTTGGGAAAATGCGACAAAAGTGTCATCTCTTGAATCTGAATTTGTTAAACTATTTCCAGGCGCAAATGCATCTGTAATTAAGAGCAAGATTTGTCAGATCGAACATCATAGAGCTCATTTAGCTTCTGCGTTTTATGCTTCCCCTTTTACAGAATCTGCATTGCTCTCGATTGATGGTTCAGGTGATTTTAGTACAACCATGCTTGGGCACGGAATCGGAAATAATATGAATATTTTGGATTCAGTTGATTTTCCCCACTCCATAGGTCTTTTCTATACTGCACTTACACAGTATCTGGGATTTCCACATTACGGTGATGAATACAAAATAATGGGACTTGCCCCTTATGGAAAACCAACTTATGTCGAAGCTATTAGAAAGCTTGTAATTCCTTTGCCAAACGGATTATTTAGACTTGACCTGGATTACTTTGATATCACTAAAAGTGAAATCATTACATATGGTCAGGACCACAAACCTGTGGTTGCCAGATTATTCTCTGCTAAAATTGAAACGCTTCTTGGGCCAGCAAGAAAAGGTACAGATGAACTGCTGCAATCACATAAAGACATGGCGGCATCAATACAGCAGGTAACTGAAGAAATCATTACACACATTTTAAATGGGCTGCAAAAGCGAACAGGCCTTGACAATATTTGTGTAGCAGGAGGGGTCGCTCAGAATTCTGTAATGAATGGAAAAATTACAAGATTGACGAGTTTTAAGAATGTATATATTCCAAGCGCCGGGCATGATGCCGGGATATCTATGGGCGCTGCTTTATTTCAGTATTATCAGGTACTGAAACTGAAAAGATCAAATCCTATTTGGAGTGCTTACACCGGTGCCCATTTTTCAAACGAACAGATAGAATCAATTTTAGATTCAAGAAAACTTCAATACACCCGATATGCGGATGATGAGCTTTACCAGCGAGTGGCTGATTGCCTGATTAACGGAGGCGTCGTTGGATGGTTTACAGGTAAAGCAGAATTTGGTCCGCGCGCATTAGGTGGAAGATCCATACTTGCAGACCCAAGACGTGAAGACGCTAAAGATCTGCTCAATCAAAAAATTAAACGGAGGGAAAGCTTTCGTCCCTTTGCGCCATCGATTCTTGAAGATTATGTAGGCGAATATTTTGAGATAACCGACAGGGTACCATTTATGGAAAAGGTCTTTCCAATCCGCCCTGAAAAGAGATCACAAATACCCGCAGTAACACATGTTGACGGATCCGGAAGATTGCAATCCGTTAATAAAGATTTGTCACCGCGATACTATCATTTAATCAATACATTCAGACAAAAAACAGGAGTTCCTATTCTGCTTAACACATCTTTTAATGAAAATGAGCCTATTGTCAACAACCCTGACCAGGCCATTGATTGTTATCTCAGGACCAGCATGGATATGTTAGTACTCGAGAATTGTATCCTAAGTAGAAATTAGAAAGTCCATAATTATAAAGAATGAAAAAGATACTTATTACGGGCTCTTCAGGATTGATAGGGTCAGAAGTATGTTCTTATTTTTCCAGGTTGGGTTGGCAGGTTAATGGACTTGACAATAATCAACGTGCTGTTTTTTTTGGAGAGCAGGGAGACACACGATGGAATCAAAAACGACTTGAAGAATCACTCCCAGGATTTAAGCATTTTGAACTTGATATCCGAGATAGAAAAGGCGTGATGGAACTCATAGCATCGCTTCAGCCAGACGCTATTGTACATACAGCTGCACAACCAAGTCATGACAGGGCAGCAAGCATTCCATTCGATGACTTTGATACTAATGCTGTAGGCACGCTTAACTTACTAGAGGCAACACGACAGTACAATCGTGAGATCCCTTTCGTGCACATGTCTACTAACAAGGTTTATGGCGATGCACCCAATGAGATCAAGTTGAAAGAAGAAGAAACAAGATGGGTGATTGATGATCCTGAATATATTGAGGGTATACCTGAAACATATCGTATCGATCATACGAAACATTCCCTTTTTGGCGCATCAAAAGTTGCAGCGGACGTAATGGTCCAGGAGTACGGGCTTTATTTTAATATGCCAACTGTTTGCCTTAGAGGAGGATGCCTGACAGGTCCCAATCACTCCGGGGTTGAGTTGCATGGCTTTCTGAGTTATCTCATCAAGTGTAATCTTGAAGAGAAAAAGTATTTAATCTTTGGCTACAAAGGCAAACAGGTAAGAGATAACATTCATGCTCACGATGTCGCGAGATTTATTGACTTCTTTATTCAGACACCTAGCATCGGAGAGACATATAATATCGGTGGCGGGTTTAATAATACTTGTTCCATTCTTGAAGCATTTAGTACCATTGAGCAATTGTCTGGTAAGAAAATGATTTATGAATATACTGATCAAAACAGGTCAGGAGATCATATTTGCTATTACAGTGATTTGCGAAAAATGAGGCTGCATTATCCGGATTGGGATATAACCATTCCACTCTCACAGATTTTTGAAGAGATCCACCAGGCATGGTTGGAACGAGAGCCTGCATGAGAGTTTTGTTAGTCAATAAGTTTGGTCCATCAGCTAACGCAATTACAGGCAAAACAGCTAATGAACTTGCAATATATTTGCTTAATCAGGGTATTGATGTTAAATTTTTATCTATCAAATCAAAGTATAGATCAACCGTAAAAGAGGAAGCGAGAACAATTCCTTACGAAGACAAACAGATCAGCGGGATATATGATGGTGACAATGGCTTATTAAGGCTTTTTTTTAGTCTCTTGGATGGATTTAGATTGTATTTGAGTTCACTGAAGATTAAAAAGGATGTAGTCATCGTGATGACTGAACCACCACTTCTCTTCTTTTGGTTTCAATTGTTTCGCAACACCTATAAAGCAAGATTGGGATACTGGGCAATGGATGTTTACCCTGAAGCATTTGTTTCCAGCGGGCTCACGAAGTCCAATAATCTTGCGTACAAATTATTTTCCCATATAGTTTATTCAAATCCGCCAGATTTATTGATTGCGCTGGGTGAAGAACAAAGACAATATCTCCAAACCAAATTCAAGTCACTGAATACTGC
>JALYSC010000168.1:4840-6762 GCA_030855005.1 Bacteroidota bacterium
AAAGAATATTCTGGTAAGGATTATTCAAATCCGGAAAAAATAAAATTTGGATATAGTGGTAATCTTGGATCTGCGCATGACCCGTCATTTTTGCTTGAGCTGATCAATCAACTGGATCCTTCAAAACATCACATGCTGCTTAGTCTTTATGGGACGAAAGCAAAAATGATAACAGATAAAGTTCCTGCGAGTGATCTCATCACTTATAAGAATTCATTAAGTTATGATGAGATTGCAGACATCGATATTAATATAGCATCCTTACTTCCCGAATGGAATCATGTGTGTGTGCCATCAAAAGCGGTAACTGCTATATGTTGTGGTAGCCCTGTATTATTAAATTCCGAGCCCAGGACAGATAATTGGGAGATGCTACAAACCGGGAGTTGGCTTATTGAGCCTGCACCGAGTTATGAAATTCAAATACAAAATTTTCTAAGTGATCTCAATACTGGGGACATATCAAATCGTCGTGTGAAAGCCAGGGAACTATCTCAACAACTTAACAAGGACTTAGTCACGACCTACAATGAAATAGCTGCCTTTGTTGAGAAAGGTGGCATTAAACAATTTTCACCTTCATGAACGTGCTTGTTACAGGTGCAGGTGGTTTTGTGGGACAACATTACATCCGGACATCCGGACTGACACATCATTGTATTCCGGCGTCCTTAAGAAATCAGAATCCGGAGGAAATTAATCTGGATGATGTGGATGTGGTCCTACATCTGGCTGTTGTAGCACATGATCCGGAAATGGTCAATCATGATATTCAATATAAAGTCAACCTTGATTTGACCACACAATTGGCTGATCATGCGAAACTTGCAGGAGTGAAGCATTTTATTTTTATGAGCTCTGTAAAAGTTTACGGCGAAGGCACTGACAAAGTATTGAACGAAGACTCAGTTTGTATACCAGTCGATGCGTACGGAAAGAGTAAACTCGAAGCTGAAAAATATTTGTTGCAACAACAAACAGATAATTTCGCTGTAGCTGTGATAAGGCCACCTTTAGTATATGGACCAGGAGTGAAAGGTAATATGCTCAGGATGCTGCACTTGGCTTCAAAAAAAATTCCTTTACCCTTTGCGAATGCGCATAATAGAAGGAGTGTTGTCTATATCGAGAATTTGATTGCGCTTGTAAATCATATTATTGAAGTCAGGGCTTCGGGAATTTATATTGCAGGTGATGCAGTTCCGGTAAGCACAGGCGAACTGTTTATGTTGATCAGAGCAAATCTTAAAGGAAGTAGATTACTTTTTCCAACACCTGTAGTATTACAAAAATTACTCAGGGCAGTTAAACCGGGTTTATTCAATCGATTATTCGGATCTTTTGAAGTAAGTAATAAAAGCACAAACGCTAAATTAAAATTTATACCTCCCTTCACCACCGAAGATGGGATAAAGGATATGGTGAGTTGGTATCAGACATCTTTATCAAAAAGCCCTGACTGATTTTACCAAAGATACTTACCATCATAAATGCTTTGAACGATCCTGATGTATGATATCACAGAATTTTACGAATAGATTTATTCAAAAATATATAGTCAAGCGGGAAGAAAGCCTTTTGAGTGAGGATGTTGAATATGCCACAAAGGACCTGAGTGAAGCAATCCGAGGTCGGTCTTTTTTAATTACAGGTGGAGCTGGCACAATAGGTTCCTCATATCTAAAAGTAATACTTCCATTTCATCCTGGAAAAATAACTGTTGTTGATTATAATGAGAACGGGCTTACGGAACTCGTCAGAGACCTGCGCAGTACATGGGGATTAAAAATACCTGAACATTTCATTACTTACCCGTTTGATTTTGGATCACCCGTTTTCAAAAAATTAATGTCGAAGGAAAAATTTGATACCATCGCATCATTTGCTGCCCACAAACATGTCCGAAGTGAGAAGGATGTATT
>JALYSC010000586.1 GCA_030855005.1 Bacteroidota bacterium
TACTTCGACTCTGCTCAGCACAAGTACTTCGGGACGTTACTCCCGCGTATAAGGGACTTTCACCCTCTGGGAATTCTTTCTTTAAAGAATTATATTTACCATTCAAGGCACACACATAAGCTACCCGCAAGCAGGTATATGAACGAAGAGAACGAAAGGATGTAACTTTAAAGTCTGCTACCAAGACAAGGATCATTACTCACCTATCCTGCCTGCGGGTAGCCCAGGCCGTTACGAATCATTCCATCTGGCGTAAAAAGCTCCGTACTTCCACCTTTGTACCTCGTACTTTAAACTTCGTACTTCCAACTTCGTAATTCCTACTTACGAAATCACATTATGCTTCTTTCCAACCTTGATAAACGCTTCCAGCGCTTTATCCAGATGCTCACGCTCATGACCTGCAGAAATTTGTACACGGATTCTCGCTTGACCTTGCGGAACTACCGGATAATAAAATCCAATCACATATATTCCTTCCTTCAACAAATCATCGGCAAAGACCTGGGATAGAGGTGCATCAAATAACATTACGGGAACGATAGGATGGATGCCTGGTTTGATATTAAAACCTGCCTCAGAAATTCCCTTTCGGAAGTAACCAGTATTAACTTCTAATTTATCACGAAGCGAAGTGGTTTCATTAAGCATATCCAATACTGCTATAGATGCACCGACAATAGATGGAGCAAGCGTATTGGAAAATAAATACGGTCTTGATCGTTGACGCAACAGATCAACAATAGGTTTTGACGCAGCAGTAAAACCTCCGGATGCACCTCCAAGCGCTTTTCCAAAAGTACCGGTGATAATATCTACGCGACTATAAGCATCATTG
Organism: Bacteroidota bacterium; assembly: GCA_030855005.1. Classification (GTDB taxonomy): domain Bacteria; phylum Bacteroidota; class Bacteroidia; order Chitinophagales; family Saprospiraceae; genus Opimibacter. Next base: position 839 of record JALYSC010000586.1, read on the forward strand.
TGCTCTGCACTTCCTCGTCCGGTCTTACCAACAAATCCCGTAGCATGACAATCATCCACCATGACCATGGCATCATACTTTTTTGCGAGATCACAGATCTTATCGATCTGAGCAATGATACCATCCATGGAGAATACCCCATCTGTTGCTATCATTCTGCGTCTTGCACCCTGAGCTTCTTTTAATTTTTCCTCAAGATCATTCATATCATTATTTGCATAACGATAACGTGTTGCTTTACATAGGCGAATACCGTCAATAATAGAAGCATGGTTCAGCGCATCTGAAATGATCGCATCTTCCTCATTCAACAGTGGCTCAAACAAACCACCATTTGCATCGAAAGCTGCCGCATAAAGGATCGCATCTTCTGTCCCAACCCATCTTGCGATTTTTGTTTCAAGTTCTTTGTGGATGTCCTGCGTCCCACATATAAATCGAACACTTGACATGCCATACCCATGCGTATTAATCGCTTCTTTAGCAGCTTCAATAACACGTGGATGTGATGAAAGTCCCAGATAATTGTTGGCACAAAAGTTAAGTACCTGTCCACCTTCTATGGTGTTAATGCTCGCTCCCTGAGGAGAGGTAATGGTACGTTCGCGCTTATACAGACCGGCCTCTTTGATGGCCTTGAGTTCATCACTGATCTGATTATTAATTTTTTCAGACATTATATTTTTCCTTTAGATGGTTCAACATTTCAGTAGTCATGGAAGACAAATCAAATTCATGCTTCCAACCCCAATCTTCACGTGCTTCATGATCGTCTATGCTTTCTGTCCATGATGCAGCTATCTGCTGACGCTGATCAGGTGCATAGGATATTTTAAATTCAGGAATATGCGTTTGAATTTCTGCCGCAAGTTCTGCCGGAGTAAAACTCATTGCTGCGAGGTTATAGGAGGTACGCACTTTGATATCTTCTTTCGGTGCACGCATTAGATCGAGAGTAGCACGGATAGCATCATCCATATACATCATCGGCAATCGTGTATCTGCTTCAAGAAAACAAGAATACTCTCCTTTTAATAATGCCTGGTGAAATATGTCCACCGCATAATCCGTCGTTCCTCCTCCTGGCATAGATTGGTAGCTGATAATTCCGGGATAGCGAATGGATCGCACATCAAGGCCATAGCGATTGAAATAGTAACTACTCCACAATTCACCAGTAGTCTTGCTAATACCATAGACAGTAGAAGGCTCCATCACGGTATGC